>JBGOTC010000138.1:0-7899 GCA_041476305.1 Terriglobia bacterium | reverse complement strand
GTTTCCGGCTTCAGTTTCTCCTGATCGAAAACCAGTTTGCGTGCCAGTGAGTACCCGTTGGTGTGCAGCCCCGCGGAGGGCAGCGCCAGGAGCGCGTCACCCTTATGCACGCGATGCGGCCCCAGCACGCGGCTGCGCTCCACTGCCCCGACGATAAAACCGGCCAGGTCGTATTCGCCTGCGGTATAAAAGCCCGGCATCTGCGCGGTTTCACCGCCAATTAACGCGCAGCCCGTCGTCCGGCAGGCGCGGCTCACGCCTTCCAGTATTTTTTCAACGATGCCGGGGTCCATGCGCCCGAGAGCAAGGTAGTCGAGGAAGAAGAGCGGCTCCGCGCCCAGCGTCAGGATGTCATTGATGCAGTGGTGCACCAGGTCCGCGCCGACCGTGGAATGGACTCCCATCGCGAACGCGACTTTGAGCTTTGTGCCCACACCGTCGGCGCTCGAAACCAGAAGAGGTTCCTTCCAGCGCTTGCGGTCCAGCGCGAAGAGCGCGCCGAATGCGCCGATTCCCCCGACCACTCCGCGCGTGAATGTCCGCGCGGCCAGGCGCGCGATTTTCTGCTTGGCCTGGTCGGCCAGGTCGATGTTCACGCCGGCATCGGCGTAGCGCATCATGAAAATCCTCTTCCCGGGCGGATGGTGACGGTTAGAAAAAATGGAACAGGCGCTTCCAGCGGATGCGGCTTGGATGGAGCAACGCGCCCCCATACGCCGCAAAGCGCTCGCCAATGTGGCCCGGCTCCCACGCCGTTGTCGGCCGGTACTCATCGTTGGAAGGCGCGTCTATCGAAAGATAAGTCATCACCGGGACGCCAATGATGTTTGCGCGCGGCACGCAGTCCCAGTAACGGCTGTCGTAGGAATTGTTGCGGTTATCTCCCATGGCGAAATAGCACCCGGGGGGAATCACCTTGGGCCCCCAGAGTTTAAGGGCGGCCATGGGTTCCTTGATGTACGGCTCATCCAGTTTCTTGCCGTCGATCCATACGCCGTCGTCGCGCACTTCTAACAGGTCCCCCGGCATCCCGATCACGCGCTTCACCAGGTCCTGCGCGCCGCCATCCACGGAGCGGAAAATAATGATCTGACCGCGCTGGGGGTTCCGCCACAGTGACACGTGCCAGTTCGTGAAAGGAATCCCCGCGTCGTAGCCAAACCGGCTCATCAGCAGGTGATCCCCGATCAGCAAGGTCCCTTCCATGGATGCGGAGGGGATCACGCGCGCCTGCCCGATCGCTGAATAGACAAACAGGAACGCGAGGATGATCCACAACCACGCGATGGCTTCGCGCTTGGCGCGTTCCTTGAAAGGCAATTGCGCTTCGGCGTCCTTTTTTTTCTTCTCTTCTTCAGTTGTCACGCGTCACCGTAACCTGGGGAGCTTGCTTCTGTCCGCCGGGATCTTCTTCCTTCTGAGAATTGTGTCGCACTTCAAGTTGCACCGGCGCGGTGGGGTAGGAGCCCGTGAAACACGAGGAGCAGAAGCGGCCATCGGTGTCGGAAACTCCGGCGCGCAAATTCTCGAGCGACAGGTAGCCCAGCGAATCGGCGTCCAAAAAGCGCCGGATCTCGTCAACGGTTTGCGGTGTTGGTGTATAACCGTTGGACTGCGTCGGCGGCGTGGCCGGAGCAGTGTTCGGCAACTCCGCGGCGGGTCCGCGCGGGCGAAGCGTGGATTGCGACGATGCGATCAGCTCCGCGTACGTCGGCGTGTCGATGCCGTAGTAGCAAGGCGAAATCGTCGGCGGCGAACTGATGCGCACGTGCACCTCGGCCGCGCCCGCTTCGCGGACCAGCCGCACGATCTTCCGGCTGGTGGTGCCGCGCACGATGCTGTCGTCCACCAGGACAACTTTTTTGCCTTCCAGCAGCCCGCGCACGGGATTCAGTTTCAATTTCACGCCGAAATCGCGGATGGATTGCGCGGGCTGAATAAATGTCCGGCCAATGTAGTGGTTGCGGATCAGCCCCATACGGAACGGGATCTTGGATTCCAGCGCATAGCCGATGGCCGCGGGCACGCCGGAGTCCGGCACCGGCACCACCACGTCCGCTTCCACGGGATTTTGCCGCGCCAGCAAGCGCCCCAGCATCTCGCGGCTGTTGTGTACGCTGCGGCCGAAAACCAGGCTGTCCGGCCGCGCGAAATAGACATGCTCGAAGATGCAGTATTGGTGTTGCTTCGGCGGCGCGAAGCGAATGGACTCCAGCCCCGATCGCGAGATGCGCAGCATTTCGCCCGGTTCGATTTCGCGGATGTACTTGGCGTCAAGCAAATCGAACGCGCAGGTTTCCGATGCCACCAGATACGTCTCGCCCAGCCGCCCCAGGCACAGCGGGCGAAAACCCCGCGGGTCGCGGATGGCGTAAAGCTCGTCGCGCGTCAGCAGCAGCAGCGAGTACGCGCCCTCCACCTGATTGAGCGCTTCGGCGATCGCGGAAGATAAGTTCCTGCCGGAGCTGCGCGCGATCAAGTGTACGATCACTTCGGTGTCGCTGGTGGTTTGAAAAATGGAACCGCGGTGCTCCAGCTTTCGCCGCCACTCCGCCGCATTGATCAGGTTGCCGTTGTGCCCCAGCGCGAGTTTTCCCTTATTGCAATCAATCACGATAGGCTGCGCATTGTTGAGCGTGGTGTCGCCCGCCGTCGAATACCGCGTGTGGCCGAGCGCGGCATCGCCGGGCAGCGTGGCCAGCCGCTTGGGATCAAAAATGTCCTGCACCAGGCCCATGCCCTTCGCCGCGCGCAATTCCGTTCCGTCTGAAGCACAAATGCCCGCGGATTCCTGCCCGCGGTGTTGCAGCGCATAAAGCCCCAGATAGGCCAGCTTCGCCGCTTCCGGATTTCCAAACACACCGAAGACGCCGCAGTGGTCGTGGAAATGATCGTCGTCGAATTGGAAACGTTGCGTCACGTTGGCCGCACCGCCTCCAAAGTTTGCCCCAGCGCCGCCGGCGAAATCAGCCACAACAGCGCGGCGAACAACAGCGCCAGCGCCACCAGTGGAAACCACCGCATCTCCGCGTAAAAACCCAGCGCGCCAAAATCCCAGTACCCGAAAATCGCCCACAGGATCAGCGAAAACTGCCGGCCCCAACGCTGTCGCCTCGCGATGCCGTAGGCTCCCACAATGAACGCCGACGCGTAGAACATATACTTTGCGTCCTCGGTGCCGAACGCGCTGATCGAGATGTTCGAGATGCAAAAGTATGCCGCGGCGCACCACAGCGCCACCACGTACCAGCGGCCGATTTTTTCCGTGAATTGCATTTTACGCGCCCATCAATTTCGGAAGTGATTCCGCCCACGCGACGTGCAACGTCTCGCAGGGAGCCGCGACCACTGCGCGGCCGTTGAACTTGATTTGGAATTCGCCGCGCCGCACAAACCCTATTTCCTGCATGCCAACTCCGTATTGTCTCGCAACCTCGCGGAGGCGGGCAAGCTGGCTTGTGCGCGCAGAAACCACGGCCCGAGCGCCACGCTCCCCGAACAACGCGGCTTCAGCGGGTTCCGTCGCGGCGATCTCCACCTGGGCCGACAAGCCCTGTGATGCGAAGCAACACTCCGCGAGCGTGACCGCAAGCCCGCCATCGCTGATGTCGTGCGCCGAACGCGGCACGCCTTCAGTGGCAAGCGCAATCAGCGCTTCGACCAGCCGTTTTTCGGCGTTCAAATCCACGGACGGCGGCGCCCCAGCGGCGATACCCTGCAGAGCAAACACATATTCACTGGAAGAAAACTCTCGCCGGGGATCCTGTGTTGACGCGCCGCCGTCCTTCAATCCATCGAGCAGAATAATCGCGTCGCCTTCTTCCTGAAACGCCATGCGCATGGCGTGCGACGCGTCTTCCATCAACCCCAACACGCCAAGAATCGGCGTCGGATAAACAGACTGGCCCAGCGTGTCGTTATAAAAACTCACGTTGCCGCCGGTAATGGGGATTGCCAGCGCGTTGCACGCTTCCGCGATGCCGTCCACGCACTCACTGAACTCCCACATCACTTCCGGTTTTTCCGGGTTGCCGAAATTCAGGCAATTCGTTGCCGCCCACGGCCGCGCCCCCGAACACGCCACGTTGCGCGCCGCCTCTGCCACCGCCGCCTTTGCACCTTCGTGCGGAGCGAGCCGGCACCAGCGCCCGTTTCCATCCACCGTGAGCGCCAGCGCGCGCGAAGTCCCCTTGATTCTCAACACTGCCGCATCTCCTGCGCCGGGGCCGGCCAACGTGTTGGTCCGCACCATGTGGTCATATTGCTCGATGATCCAGCGCTTGGACGCAATCGCGGGCCACGCCAGCAGCCGGGTGAAATCTTCCGTCAGGTTCGCGCCCTCGGCGGCGAACTCCGCGAGCGGCCCGCTCCCGCGCGGCGTGGCCGGCGGAGCCATCGGCCGTTGATACACCGGCGCCTCATCCGCAAGCGCCTTCGCGGGAATTTCCGCTGCCACGTGCCGCTCCCACAACACGCGCATCAATCCGTCGGACGTCACGCGCCCCACTTCCACGGCGTCGAGTCCCCATTTCGCGAAGGCGCGCATCACTTCATCTTCCCGGCCGCGCTCCGCCACCAGCAGCATGCGTTCCTGCGACTCGCTTAGCATCATTTCGTAGGGCGTCATGCCCGTTTCGCGCTGCGGCACGCGATCGAGATCAAGTTCGATGCCCACGCCGCCGCGCGACGCCATCTCGCAGCTTGAGCTGGTGAGCCCCGCCGCGCCCATGTCCTGGATTGCCACGATCGCGCCCGTCTGCATCGCCTCCAGGCATGCTTCAAGCAAAAGTTTTTCCAGAAATGGATCTCCCACTTGAACGTTCGGCCGCTTTTGCTGCGATTCTTCGGTGAATTCCGCCGACGCGAGCAGCGATGCCCCGTGAATGCCGTCGCGCCCGGTCTTCGCGCCCACATACATCACGGGATTTCCCGCGCCGCGCGCCCGCGCGAAAAACAGTTCCTCACGGCGGGCAATCCCCAGCGCCAGCGCATTCACCAGCGGGTTGCCGGAATAGCAGGGAGCGAACGCCACGTCGCCGCCGACCGTCGGCACGCCAAAACAATTTCCATAAAATCCGATTCCCCGCACAACGCCGTCGAAGATGCGCCGGTTCTTCGCGGTACTCTCCGCGGACGCCCCCGCCGCGCCCGGCGCCGCCGTCACCGGACCGAACCGCAGCGCATCCAGCACCGCAATCGGCCGCGCGCCCATCGTAAAAACATCGCGCAGGATTCCGCCGACCCCCGTGGCCGCGCCCTGAAACGGCTCCACGTAACTCGGATGGTTGTGCGATTCAATCTTGAATGCCGCGCAGAGGCCGTCGCCGATATCCACCACGCCGGCGTTTTCACCCGGCCCTTGAATCACTTGGGGGGCTTTCGTGGGCAGCCGCCGCAAATGCACGCGGCTGGATTTGTAGGAGCAGTGCTCGCTCCACATCACGCTGAAAATCCCCAGCTCGGTGATGTTCGGCTCGCGGCCCAGAATTTTCAGCACGCGCGCATATTCTTCGGCGGAAAGGCCGTGCTCGGCCGCGAGTTCAGGGGTTACTTTGATTTCAGTCTCGAGCATTGAGTCAGAAACTGTGCCACCGGATATTTTTTCATACGCGCACCGCGGCCGCCGCAGGCGCATTCTCAGCGCGCGCTTCCAGTTTCGACGGGTGCTGCCCCAACCACTGCGCCATCGAGCGAAAAACTGTCAGTCCGTCCGTCGATCCCAGCGCCGCTTCGGAGGCGCGCTCTGGATGCGGCATCATTCCCAGCACGTTGCGCTCGCGGCTGCAGATCCCCGCGATGTTTGCCAGCGCTCCATTGGGATTCGCGGAAGGATCCTCGCGCCCCTCGGCGGTGGTGTAACGAAAAACAATCTGGTGGTTGCGCTCCAGCGCCGCAAGCGTCTCCGCGTCGCAAAAATAGTTTCCTTCGCCGTGATTGATGGGCACGGTCAACACGCGCCCCAACTCGGCGGCGCAGGTGAAAGGCGTGTCCGTGGTTTCCACGCGGATGTGTACCGGCATGCAGCGGAAGCGCAGCCCCGCGTTGCGCAGCATCGCTCCGGGAAGCAGCCCCGCCTCCAGCAGGATTTGGAATCCATTGCAGATCCCCAGCACCGGGCCGCCCGCCCGCGCGAATTTTTCCACCTCGCGCATCACCGGGGAGAATCGGGCGATCGCGCCCGTGCGCAGGTAATCTCCGTACGCGAAGCCGCCGGGCAGAATCACCGCATCCGCGCCCGCCAGGTCCGTGGATTGGTGCCAGATGAATTCCACCGGCCGGCCCAGCACCTTGCCGATCACATAAAATGCGTCATCATCACAGTTGGAGCCGGGGAAAACGACAACACCAAATTTCATGCGCACCTCAATTTCGAGGACATCGCAAATCTCGTCGTAGTGGGGTCAGGGGAAACGACAACAACTTATTGTAGCACACGGCTGCTTGCCGTTTCGTGGCGCACGCGGCCCGGGCTGGAGGAAAATTCCATACCTTTCACTTCCCGACCAGGTGCGCTATCTTCTTTTCCGCACTTGGATCAAATGGATTTGATGTTTGCGAGCGAGGTGATTCCGTGGCCATTCGGCTTTGTCCCCAATGTCTGAAAACTGTTCCCGCCGGACCGGTGGTCGCCTTCTCTGATAGTCTCGTCTGCCCGCACTGCCAGGCCCCGCTGCGCGTTTCGGATGCCAACAAGACGATTGGAGGCTTTCTTGCGCTTGGCGTCGGCTGGCTCGTTTGGGATCTTACGCGCGAAATGACCGGTCCCTTGGGATGGGCCCTCCCTGCCGTCTATGCCTTTCTGGCCTACAGCGTCTCCTATGCGCTCTATCTAATGTTCACCGCCGATCTGGTGATGCGTCCCCAGGACGCTGAGCCGGCGACAGCCGTTCTCGACGCGCACAGCGCTGGCGGCGGTCACCACTAGGATTTGCCGGCCCCAGCAATTCGTCCGCGTCCGCGTACCTTTGTACTATTGCCCCCAACAATTCCCCCGCGCAAAATCGTTTCAATGTCGCGCTATCACGCACTGATTGGGCGGCGCGTCGAGGTGCAGTACCGGGCGGGTGACGTCATCCTTCCCGCCACCGGCATCCTGGCCGCCGATTCCGGCAAGTCTATTTTCCTGGAGGAGAGGCTCGTCCTGCGCGGGCAGGTCAAGACCTTCCGCTGGGAAATCCCTTACGCGTTCATGCTGAGCCTCGACGAGAGCTTCGCGCCTCCGCCTGCCGCAACACCGGCGCCGGCGAGGGAAACGCTCGCGCGGGATCAGGCAGACGCCAAGGCCGCCGGAGCCAGAACCGCGCCATTGCGCAGCCGCCCCAACGAAGCCTGACGAAAAACTTCGTTTCCAATCCCCGAAAAATTACCGTGTGTTTTGAGACTTGCCTCGCGCCCTGAACCCAGCCGCGCTATATTCCCTTCGTTCCATATCGTATCGGAATCATTCAAGGGGGAACCGTGAAACCGGTCATTGGATTTATCGGGTTGGGGCTGATTGGCCGCCCCATGGCGAAGAATCTCGTGAAGGCGGGCTACCAAGTTGTCGTTTGGAATCGCACGCGGGGCAAGTGCCAGGAGTTCGCCTCCTTGGGCGCAAAGGTCGCCGCAAGCGCGCGTGAAGCTGCCGCCACGGCGGACGTGTTGTTCACCGTCGTCAGCGATCCCACCGCGCTCGAGTCCGTCCTCTGGGGCGAAGGAGCGCTCGAAGCCCTGCGCCGCGGCAATGTCCTCGTGGATTCCAGCACAGTTTCTCCTGCCCTCGCGCGCCGCGTAGCCGCGGCCTGCCGGGATCGCGGAGTCGAATTCCTCGATGCGCCGATTACCGGCGGGACCTGGGGAGCTGAAAAAGGAGAACTCGTTTTCATGGTGGGCGGCGAAGCCGCCACACTCACGCGCGTC
>JBGOTC010000137.1:0-7957 GCA_041476305.1 Terriglobia bacterium | reverse complement strand
CAGAACGTGCATTCCTACCGTGGCAAAAAAATCTGGAGCGACCGCCCTTTCTGATCCCCGGAAACTCAATTCACCCTGCACCCCCTCAACGTATAACTTGCCATCCCAAATCATGCCGCCTTGCAGCGGTCCGCTCATGGACAACACAGCTCGCTCCATTCCGGGCAACGCGTTGATCCCATCAAGGATTCTCTGGGTCTTCGGCGGGCATTCCGTCTCCGCTTCCTTCTGGGCGCACCCAAAATCACTCAGTTGCACCCACAGGGTGAGCACGTGATCCGCCCGAACACCTGTATCAATGTTCATGAGCTTCTGAAAACTTCGCGCCAAGAGCGCGCCACTAACAACCAGGACGGCGGCAAGCGCCACCTCCGCGATCACGAGCGCGCTCCGTAACGAATGGCGCTGCCGCGTCACCGTGCCGGCGAACACGCCGCCCAGACCTCCCTGGAGGACGCCCCACAATCGTCGTGAACTCGCTTGGAGTGCGGGGAGCAGGCCAAACAGGATGGCCGCAAGAAGTGAGATTCCTAGCGTGAACCAGAGGACGTTGCTATCGATGTGGAAACGATCCACTCGGGGTGTTCCCGGCGGCGCGATCGCGCGCAACAGGCGAATGCCCCAGGCCGAGAATAACAAGCCAAACGCGCCGCCCGCCAGGGCGAGCAGCACACTTTCCAATAATAGTTGCCGGATAATGCGCAAACGGCTTGCACCCAGCGCGGTTCGAATAGCCAGCTCATTCTGGCGCGCCCGAGCGCGCGCCATGAGCAACGCACTGACATTCACACTCGCCATCAATAACACGATTCCGACGGCACCGAAGAGGATCAAAATCCCTGCTCGCAAGGCCGGAAAAATCTGAAGCCCCGGGGGATGTGCCCCCAGTTGTATGCCTCGCCTATTTTTCGGATACTTGCCTGCAAAGCGGTCGGAAAGCACCTGAAGTTGTGCATCCACCTCTGAACCAGTCACTCCCTTCTTTACCCTCGCGATGATTTCGCCACCCGGTCTCCCTGACTTTCGCGGATTCCAGGCAGAAGGGACCAGGGGCACCCACAGACCCTCATTACTGTCCCCCATCCAATCAGCACCCATCTCGAACTCCCTCGGCATGACCCCGATGACCGTGTACAGATCCTTCTCCACAACGATTTCGCGTCCCAAGATGCGCTGGTCGCCGCCGAACTGGTCCATCCAGAGGCGATAGCTTAGAACCGTGACTTGAGGTTGGCCTGGTTTGGTGTCTTCAGGGAGAACTAATCTTCCCAAGAGAGGATCAACTCCCAACAGAAGAAAGAAATCACCTGAGACGTAGCTGCTGCTGCGCCGCTCGGGCGTCGCACCACCGAGAATGAGAGGACCGTACTGGTGATAGAGAGCGATGCTTTCGAACGCTGGGCATTCCCTCCGAATGTCTTCGACTTCATCGAAGGAAATCGGGTAGGCGATTTGTTCCCGCCTGATTGTCAGCAGTCGCGAGGAATCTTTGTACGGTAGATGCTCGATCAGGATTCCATTCACCACGGAAAAGATGGCGGTGTTGGCTCCGATGCCTAGGGCAAGAGTGAGGACGGCGACAGCGGTGAATCCGGGATTCTTGCGCAGCATGCGCAGACCGAAGCGCAAGTCCTGCAACAACTCTTCGAGCCAGCGGAAAATCCACACTTCGCGCGAATCCTCCTTCACGCGTGTCACGTTTCCGAATTTGCGCAAAGCCGCATAACGCGCCTCCTCCGGCGACATCCCACGCTCGATGTTGTCCTGCGTCTCCTGCGCAATATGGTCGCGGATGTCCCGGTCGAGATCATCCAACATCCGCTTGCGCAGTCTCATGACCCGCTCTCTTGTTTCGCCGGACGGAGAATGCGCGCAATGGCTCCGGCAAACTTGTCCCACTTGCTGGTCTCATGCTCCAGTTGTCGGCGGCCCTTCGCCGTCAGCCGGTAGAACTTCGCGGTGCGGTTGTTTTCCGACGGGCCCGCCTCAAACGTAATCCATCCCCGTTTGATGAGCCGGTGAAGCGCCGGGTACAGTGATCCCTGTTCGACCTGCAACACGTCGTCCGAGTTGAACTCGATTGCTTTCGCGATGGCATGGCCGTGCAACGGCGCACGGACGAGCGTGCGAAGAATCATCAGGTCAAGCGTGCCCTGCAGGAGTTCGATGCGTTCCTTTTGATTTCGAGTAGACATTCTAGGTGAGGGTAGGCCGCTTCCACTAGAATGTCAAGGTGAGCGATGCTCTCAGGAATCCCTTGCGACAGCGGAATCGCGGAAGGATGATTTTGAAGATACTACCCCGGGGGCCAGCGCATGGCGCGCCCGCCCAGCACGTGCAAGTGCAGATGATCCACGGACTGCCCCGCTTCCGCTCCGTTATTAATGACCGTGCGGTAACCGCCCTTCAAACCTCTCTTGTCGGCAAGCTGTTTCGCCACCAGCAGCATGCGCCCGAGCATGGCCGCATCTTCCGCCGCGGCGTCATTCAGCGAAACCATGTGCTTCTTGGGGCAGACCAGCAGATGCGTCGGCGCCTGCGGATGGATATCCTCGAACGCAAAGATTTCCGCGTCATCGTGAATCAACTTGGCGGGAAGTTCCTTGCGCCCAATCTTGCAGAAAATGCAATCAATCGTCACTCAGAGCCTCCGCGCACCGGATCATGATCCAGGCGCACGACGAATGTCTCGAAGCCCTCTTCACTGTGCAGTTTCGCGGCAAGTTGCCGCGCGGCGGCCTCCGTCGGCACGCTCCCCACGCGAAGGCGATAGAGCCGGCCCTTGGGGCCGTCAAAGGAATCCACCAGCACAGGCTGGAAGCGCGTTGCGAGCTGGTCCCTCAGACGGTCCGCGTTGGCGCGGTCCGCGAACGCGCCAACCTGCACCGCAAAACTTCCCGCCACGGGATTCGGTGAGCCGGAAATAATCTCCACACGCACGCGCGCCGTTCCCGCCGCCACCATATCGATCGCGCGCGCCGCTGCAAGAGAGAGATCAATGATGCGGTCCTCCACAAATGGCCCGCGGTCATTGATGCGCACCTCGACCGTTTCATTGTTTGTGAGATTCGTCACCCGCACGACGGTGTTGAACGGCAGCGTGCGGTGCGCCGCCGTCATTTTGTACATGTCATAGATTTCGCCGTTGGCCGCGCGCCGGCCGTGATAGGGCACGCCGTACCAGGATGCCAGGCCCTGCTCAACATTTCCCACTGCCGGCGCATTGCTTGATGGCGTGTTGTTCGGCGGCGCGCCATTTTGCCGGCCGGGCTGAGACGGATTCTGCCTCGGCGCGCCTGGTGCAGTTGTGCCGGGCGAAGGAGGCGGCGGAACATTGGCTGAGGCATGATGTTGACTGCATCCAAAAAGGAAAAACCCAGGGAGCAACAGGAGGAAAAAATGGTTTTGAGATTTCCTGCGGGGTAACCGGGGCCGGGGCTGGCGTGCCATTAACTCAGGCGCTCGCGCGATTGGCGCGCTTCTCAAGCTTTTCCGCAATTTGCGCGAGTTTTTCGCTCGCCATGCGCAAGCCCTCGATGACCTTCTTCTGAGCGGTCGGGCTGACTTCCGTCTCTACCACGTGTTTCACCCGCTTCACTTCTTCTTCAATCCAGCGCCCAAAATCCTTGAAGTCATTCATCTTTCGCCCCTCACCGCCGCACCGGGCGACGCCAATCGATTTCAAGTATTATAGTCGCGCATTCGGAAAGCTCGCAAGGAGACCGGTGCCGCTCCCGTTACGCTGGAAATGGAAGCTCGATGGCTTGCGCGACCTCTTGTTCGGAGGTTTCCGCAAACAGCCGGAGAACCCGCGCCCGCGGATGTGCCCGGCCTGCGGCACCCTGGTCGGCACCACAGCCACGAAATGCCACATGTGCGGAGCGAACGTGCGTTTCGGAATGGCCGCAGCCAGCCGCTCGCTCGGAAATATCATGCCCACCGGCTCGCCGGTGACCTTCGGCATTCTCTGCCTGTGTTTCCTGCTCTATGGCGTCAGCCTCCTGTGGAGCGTGCGCCTGGGATTTTCCATGCTCCCCGAAGGCGGCGGGTTCGGCGCGATCTTTGGTTTGGGAGGCATTCCCGGCGAAGTCCTTTATCACCTCGGGTCGTCATTGCCTCTGCAACTCAACCTCGGGATGCCTTGGAGATTTGTGACCGCTGTTTTCCTTCACGGAAGCATGATGCACATCTTCTTCAACATGTACGTCATCATGGATGTCGGCCCAAAGGTCGAGGAAATCTACGGCTCGGCGCGTTACTTCGCTTTCTTCGTCATCACGGGCGCTTTGGGCTACCTCCCCAGCTCGTTCCTCGGTCATCATAGCGTCGGGGCATCCGGCGCGCTGCTCGGCCTGGTTGGATTGCTTCTCGCCGTTTCGATGCGCAGCAGAAGCGCCGCTTCCCAGATGGTTCGCAGTTCACTCATCCGATGGCTGATCTACATTGGGATCTTTGGCCTTATGTTCCCGGGCATTGATAACGCCGCGCACGCCGGCGGCCTCGCCGCGGGATTTTTGATCGGCCGAGTGGCGATGGACCGCCCGCCGCACGATATGGCGGAACGCCGCCGCGCGAACATGCTCGGCTGGGCCACCGGAATCGCCGTGGCGGCTTGCTTCGGCTTCATGATTTATCAGCTCTACGTCTTCCTGAAAGCCGCTTGAATTTCAAATCCGACAGATACCAGCCACTTCAGGAAGACAATTCCCGCGCGCGGATAATGCTGTAATGAAATCCTGAATAGACCGTGACCCCGGCGACGACATACGCGAAATATTTTGCGACCGTCGCGAGCCCGATTCCCGGAAATGCCGCCTGCGTGAGGATCACAAAGACGAGCAGGATTTGCAGCGTTGTGGCCGCCTTACCGTAGATGGTCGGCGGGAACGGCCGATATCCAACCACAAGGATAATGACGGCGGCGGCGGTGAGGATCATGACGTCGCGGCCCAACACCAGAATCGCCAGCCACCAGAGAATCTTCCCTTTCAGCGCCAGCACTACAAAGGACGAAGAGAGCAGCAGCTTGTCCGCGATGGGATCGAGATACGCGCCGAGCGCGGTCTTCTGGTTCAGGCGGCGCGCGAGCAATCCATCCAAACCATCGGTGATGGCGGCGATCAGGAGAACCGCGAGAGCCCATTTGTATTGCTCGTCAATCACCAGAACCAAAAAGAGCGGAAGAAATCCAAGACGGAGAAACGTCAACTGGTTGGGCACGGTGAAGAAACGCGGAGACATTGTAAGTGATGTTATCGCAGGTCAGGCAAAGAGCGCCAAATAATCCCGGATGGAGCGGTGCGTTTTTTTCTCGAACATCCCGGCGAGCGAAGGGATGGCGCCGGTGGGCTCATCGAGCGAAATGCGTTCCACGCGCTGCATGGGAAGAAAAACTGTCGGGAGGCCGACGCGCTCGCCTTCGGGATCGAGCACCTGGCGCACGAAATCGTCAAAGGAGTTCAAGTCAATGCCGCGGAGTGTGACTCCGGCGGGACTGAGCGAAACCAACTCTCCCCAAAGTTTTTCCTTGGGGGAATGGAGGCTCACGATGACGATGGAGTGCGGGTCCAAATTCAATTCGCCGACATTGCTTTCTTCCCTTCCATGCTAGCGCATCCGCGCCGCAGCCGCACCATGGGGTGCGGGATGAGTTAGCGGCGGTTGCCGCTGCGCGCTCCTATCCGCTCATCGTTTTCAAATCCGGAGCGACGCGCAGCTTCGGCTCGGTCAATTTCTGCACTTGATCCGGAGTAACGCCGGGGGCGACCTCGCGCAGCACGAGACCTTCCGGCGTGACTTCGATCACCGCCAGCTCTGTGACAATCATGTTCACAACGGCGACGCCGGTAAGCGGAAGAGTGCATTTGCCGAGAATTTTCGGTTGGCCGTCTTTTGTGGCGTGCTCCATGGCAATGATGACGCGGCGCGCGCCGGCGACGAGGTCCATGGCGCCGCCCATGCCCTTGAGCATTTTCCCGGGGATGGCCCAGTTGGCGAGATTTCCCTTTTCGTCCACTTGCAGCGCGCCAAGCACGGTCAGGTCAATGTGTCGCCCGCGGATCATGGCGAAGGAATCCGCGCTGGAAAAATAAGATGTGCCGGCAACTTCGGTGACGGTTTCTTTTCCGGCGTTGATGAGGTCGGGGTCTTCTTCTCCTTCCCATGGAAATGGGCCGACGCCCAACATTCCATTTTCCGATTGCAGGACAACTTCCATCCCGGCGGGGATGTGATTGGCGACGAGAGTGGGGACTCCGATGCCGAGGTTGACGTAGAAACCGTCGCGAAGCTCCTGAGCGACGCGGCGCGCGATGAAATTCTGTTTGGAGGTGTCGGCGCCCGCGGCGGCCGCTTCACGTTTCCGCACGACGCGCTTTTCGATGCGCTTCTGGTAGCCAGTGCCCTGAAAAATGGCGTTCACATAAACGCCGGGCGTGTGAATCTCATCGGGCTTCAGTTTGCCCAGCTCGACAATTTGCTCGACTTCCGCGATAACGTAATCGGCGGCGGCGGCCATGACGGCGTTGAAGTTTCGGGTGGTCTTGCGATAGACAAGGTTTCCCCAGCGATCCCCTTTCCAGGCTTTGATGAAGGCGAAATCGCCGCGGAGGCACTGCTCCAGGATGTGCGGCCGGTCATTGAACATGCGCACGCCTTTGCCCTCGGCGACCATGGTTCCAAATCCCGTGGGGGTGAAGAACGCCGGGATTCCCGCGCCGCCGGCGCGAAGCCGCTCGGCGAGAGTGCCCTGAGGGTTCAGCTCCACTTCCAATTCGCCGGAGAGGACCAGCTTTTCAAAAAGTTTGTTTTCGCCGACGTAGGTGGAGATCATTTTCTTGACCTGGCGCGTTTGGAGAAGGAGGCCGATGCCGAAGTCGTCCACGCCGGCATTGTTGCTGACGAGCGTGAGATTCTTTGTGCCGGCGCGCTGTACCGCGGCGATAAGATTTTCGGGGATGCCGCAAAGCCCGAAGCCGCCCATGAGAATCTTCGCGCCATCGTGAAGCTTTCCGATGGCGACGTCCGCGTTGGCTACTCGCTTATCCATTTAGAGAGCTCCCAGGATTGCATGGGAATGATGCCACAGGCGGGGGAATTTCGGTTGAGTGGGGTTTGGTTGAGCAGCTGAGTACCCCGGCTCAACGGGACTTCGTTGCATGAGGAATGTAAATGTATTTGTGACCCTCAAACCTTAGAATCGCGCTGACGGGCTCCAACTGAAAAACCCTTGTCACCCGAATATCGTGGTAGCTATGAGTCTTGGATTTCAGTACTTCAAAGCCGAGTTGTTGGGTCTTGAGGAGCAACTCGTATCTACCATCTACTTTTCTGAATACCCAAAACGGGACGGTGTTTGCGCCGAAAATGCAACCGCTTCCAGGTTGAATAACGTAGTCAACTTGGCGTGAGTCATGTAGGTGAACTTCTGACGCAATGAACCAAGAGGTAGGGGCCTGGCTAACACCCTTAACAGTCAAGCAGTCCCTGACGTGATCGTCCGTGTTGAGAATGAGAAGGACTTGATCAGGCACGGGCACAGGCCGCTCGACTTCGTTTTCCGCTCCAAAAACTGTTTGCTCATGCTTGCGTGGCTTCGGAGGCAGTTGCGCAACTGCCGCAACTCCGATTAGGCTCGTCGCCAGAATGAGGAGAGTTCTGCGTTTCAGAAGCATTGAATTACCGATGCCGCGCGACTAGAAGATCCCATCTGGTCCTTTTTCACGATTGAGCTTGCGAAGTTCATCCAAGAGTTCCTTGTTGGTGATGAACTTTTCGGCGGCAATCTGCGCTCTTGTATCGTCGAAAAATGGAAGTGCCCAAGCGATCGCGAGCGCATCCTCCGGCCGTGCCTTCTCGCAGGCCTGAATAATTAGCGGCAAAGATTCATTGTCGCGATACTTTGCCAACGCCCTTGCCGCCATCATCTGGATGAAGATATTTTTTGACAACATCCCTT
>JBGOTC010000136.1:0-8017 GCA_041476305.1 Terriglobia bacterium | reverse complement strand
CTTCCTTCATCGCGTCCTTGAGCTGGGCAACCGTGGCGCGGTTCTCGGTCGCCCATTTCCGCGTGGTGGCGTAGACCACCGTCAGGGTGCCGTCGCGATTGGAACTGAACGCTTGCATCGTGTCGGGATTGAATGTAGCGCCGTCCGTTCCCATTCCGATGGGGAGCGCGTCAATGATCTTCCCAGTGTCCGAATTCAGGATCACCATCGTCGCCGGGTTGTGGCAGGAGGAAAACAGGATGTGGTTTTTCACGTCGAATGCCAGCCCGCCGGGCCCTCCTCCTTTCCCCAGCAAATCGTATACGGCGGTTACCGTAAGCGTCTTGGCGTCCACTGCGGCAATCTTGTCCTTGTCCTCGAGGTCCACGTAAATGTGGCCCATCCCGTCGGTGACGGCCTGTTCCGGCGCTCCGCCGAGGTCCAGCGTGCCCACAATGCTGCCATCCTCCGAGTCAATGATGGTCGCATTCGGCGCGCTATGGCTGAAGACCCAAACGCGATCGTTGAAATTGTCGAACAGGATCCCGTCCGGATTTCCCTGCACTTCGATGGTCTTGATGACCGCCAGTGTTTTTGTATCCCACATGACCACGGGCTTGCTGCTGCTGAACCCATGCCCGGTCTTGGGGTCCACCGCAGCGCCGCGCGCGCTGGCATTGGGAATTTCTCCGACGGATTCCAGCGTATCCAGATCGAACACGGTGATGCGGGGAGTGGGACCTGTTCGCGGGATGTAAAGCCGCCGTCCAACGGACTCCGCATAAACATAGTCGAACCCGCCCGTGCCACCGACCTTCGCGGTCTTCAAAACCTTATACGGGTTGCCCGTCTGGGCCAGCGTGATACAAGCGGAAAGTGCAATCATAACTGCAAGGATTGGAATGAAACGTCGCATCGGGAATCTCCTCAGTTTTGTGCCGGACCACGTCTTGCCAATGTCCGGGTGACCGGGAGTATACACCGCGCCCGGCGACTGGACACAAATTGAGATGGAGTCTTCGGAGCATGCATCGGAAAGGAAAAAGGGGCGGGTGAGAAACCCGCCCCTTCGAGATGCTTCCTGATCTTGGACTGCCGCCTGGTTAGAAGCGCCAGTTAATCCCGCCGCGGACGATGTGCGTCCGGAGATCGGCGGTGTGGAAGAAAATGTTTGTCGGGAATGCGATGGGCGGGCCGCTGAAGGCCGTCAGGTTCGTGCTGATTGCAGTCACGTTCCCGAAATCGGCATACAGGTATTCGCCCTTTACGGAGAGGTGCTTCGTGATGCGCATCTCCATGCCCCCTCCGCCCGTCCACCCCTTGATGGTGTGGATGACGGCGGCGCTTTCATTCGCGGTCGCGAACGTATCGGTGAACAGCTCTGAATAGTTAACGGTGGTTATCGCGATGCCGCCCGTGATGTAGAACAGTGTGCGATGAATCACCACTCCGACGCGCGGCCGGATGGAAACCATCCAATTCGTCTTCACCGTATGGGCCACTGTGAACGCCGTCGGTGAGCAGCAGGGATATACGGCTCCCCCGCTGGAAGTGCCCGTCAGCCTCATCGATCCATAGTCCGCTTCAAAGCCCACCACCACGTGGCCGGCCTGATAGCTGTAGCCACCCTGGCCGCCGCCGTTGAATCCGTTAAATGCAAAGTTCTGAGCACCCGCTAGGGCAATTGCGCCCGGGCTGGTCGTGGCAAAATAGCCCGTCGGGCTGAAGATTGTCGTCGTTTGCGCGAAGGACCTGGCGAATGTCCCTCCTGCATACCCGCCGATGTAGAGGCCCGTAAAATCATCTGCTTTTGCTGCGCCCGCTGCGCCCAGGGCCAATACCATCACGCAGACAACTCCTAGGATTCTTTTCACGATCATCTCCATGTAAGGATTTTTGTTTCACCCAATCCTAGCAGCGCGCCTCCCGATAACAATGGTACTGAAGACCCATTAATTGCCCCGTGCTTAATATGCAACTAGACCAATTTGAAACGTCGGCACTTCGGATTGGCAATCGTCCAGCGTTCGGAGAGCCGCCCGAGTGCGGCGGCTTTGCAGGCGGTGCAGGGTCAGTTAGAATATGCGATTACTGCTTGTCGCGTTGCATTGCCAGAAAATGCCCGACGATCCGCGAATGAACGAATTGGTGTATGACGCTGAGGACGAATACCGCCCGGAGCCGGTTCCCGAGCCGCTTCCCGCCGCCTGGTTGGACGGAAGTTACCGCGTAGGAATACATACCACCATCGCCGGCGATATTGCCCGCTCCCTGGATATCGCGAAGAAACTCGGCTGCAATTCGCTGCAGATATTTTCGGGCAGCCCGCGCATGTGGCCTCGCCCCAGCCGCACCCGCATCCCCGAGGAGGATGCCGCCAGGTTTCGAGCGCGCCGCCTGGAGCTGGGCCTGGGGCCGGTGGCGATTCACGTCAACTACCTGATCAATCTCGCAGCCGCCGATCCGGTCGCCCGCGTGCGCACCATTCAAGCCTTTCGCGACGAGATTTCCCGCGGCTTGCAGCTCGGTGCGGATTTTCTGATTGTTCATCCGGGCTCGGCCCGTGACGGCGATATGGCGCGCGCGACTTCCGTGATCGCCGAAGCGGTTCGTCAAGCGGCGCGGGGATTGAAGATGGGCGGCCTGCGAATTCTTTTGGAAAATACCGCGGGGATGGGCAACTCCGTTGGGTCAAAGTTTGATCAGCTCGCGGAGATTTTGAAATTGACTCCGGAAGTGAACACCGGGGTGTGCATCGACACGGCGCACACCTTCGAGGCCGGCTATCCCATCCATACAGCAAAAGGGCTGGAGCAGACCATTCAAGAGCTGGATCGAACCTTGGGACTCGATCGCGTATTCGTCCTCCATGTGAATGATTCCAGAACGCCGTTTGCTTCGCGTGTGGATCGTCATGAGGGCATTGGGAAAGGCAAGATCGGCCTCGAGGCATTTGCGCGGATCTTGCAACACCCTTTGCTCTCTCCCGCGCAACTGCCCGGCCGCGCCTTCATTTTGGAGACTCCGATTGATGAGCCGGGAGACGATCGCAGGAACGTGGCGGCAATCTGGAAATTGCTGGGCCGCTCGGCGGTGGAGCAGGCGCCCGATGCGGAAGATGGTTTTTCGATGTTGGCCGCTCCTCGGCCGAAAAGCGCGAAGACTTCATCGCGCCGGCAAAGGACAAAAAGCGGCCGAAAGGCCAAGGCGGCAAAACAAATGCGCCGCGGGGTGAAGAAGGCGGTCAAGAAACCCAAGGCAAGGAAGCGGGGCTAGCCAGGCGTGGCGGAATACGATCCACAGGTCATCGAATCCAAGTGGCAGAAGGTCTGGGAGCGGCAGAAGGCGTTTGAAGCCGATGCCGACCCGGACCGCGAAAAGTATTACGTCCTCGAGATGCTCCCGTACCCCTCCGGCACTCTGCACATGGGCCACATGCGGAACTACACCATCGGCGACACCGTGGCTCGCTATCGCCGCATGCGCGGGTACAACGTCGTCCACCCCATGGGTTGGGACGCTTTCGGCTTGCCCGCCGAAAATGCCGCCATTCAGCGCGGAATCCACCCGCGCGATTGGACGCTCGGCAATGTCGCCGAGTTTAAGAAAGTCTGCTATCGCTTCGGGTTCAGCTATGACTGGCGCCGCGAGATCGCCAGCTGCGACCCGGAGTATTACCGCTGGAATCAGTGGATTTTCCTGCGCATGTTCGAGCGCGACCTGGCCTACCGCAAGAAAAGCCGCGTCAACTGGTGCCCCAAGTGCGCAACTGTCTTGGCCAATGAACAGGTGGTGAACGGCTGCTGCTGGCGCCACGAAGACACTCCCGTCGAGGCGCGCGACCTTGACCAGTGGTTCTTCCGCATCACGCGATACGCCGAGGAACTCCTCACCGGGCTTGATGCCATCGCCGGGGGCTGGCCCGAGCGCGTTGTCACCATGCAGCGCAATTGGATCGGCAAGTCGCGCGGCGCGCGTGTGCGCTTCGATGTCGCGGAACTGTCGGGGAAAAGCATCGAAGTTTTTACCACGCGCATTGACACCATCTTCGGCGCGTCCGCGATTGTCCTCGCGCCGTCACACCCTTTGATCGCGGAGCTCCTGGCTGGTTCTCCGTCGCGCGCGGAGGCCGAAGCCCAGCTTGGCCGCATGCGGCAGACTTCCGTGAAGGCCGAGGATGTGGCCACCGCGGAAAAAATTGGATTCCCAACTGGCCGTCATGCGGTGAATCCCTTCAGCGGCGAAAAAATCCCCATCTGGGTCGCCAACTTTGTCCTGATGGACTACGGCACCGGCGCGATCATGGCCGTCCCCGCTCACGATGAGCGCGATTTCGAATTCTGCACAAAATACAAACTGAACATCCCCATCGTGATTCAGCCGTCCGATGGGCCTCCGCTCACACCCGGGAATCAGAAGAAAGCGTTTCCCGAGCACGGCAAGCTTGTGAACTCGGGCCCTTACTCCGGGCTTGCCTCCGAAGTTGCGCTCGCCAGAATGTCGGCGGACGCTGAAAAAGGAAAGTTTGGCCGCGGCGAAACCACTTTTCGTTTGCGGGATTGGGGTATCTCACGTCAACGGTACTGGGGCACTCCCATCCCCGTTATTTATTGTGAGAAGGACGGCGTTGTCCCTGTCCCGGATGACCAGTTGCCCGTTCGGCTGCCGGAGAAAGTGGCCATCACTGGGATGGGTCAATCCCCGCTCGCGGGCGTCCCGGAGTTCGTGAATACGAAGTGCCCGAAATGCGGCGGCCCGGCGCGCCGCGAGACCGATACCATGGACACCTTCGTGGATTCGTCCTGGTATTACCTGCGCTATCTCGATCCGCACAACGAACAAAAGCCATTCGACCCCGCCAAGGCCCGTTACTGGTTTCCCGTGGACCAGTACATCGGTGGGATTGTCCACGCCATTCTGCACCTGCTCTACGCGCGCTTTTTTACGAAAGTGCTTCGCGACCTCGGCCACGTTTCGGCGGACGAACCTTTCACCAGACTTTTCTGCCAGGGCCTGGTGCTCAAGGGCGGCACCGCCATGTCGAAATCGAAGGGTAACGTCGTTGTCGCCATGGACATGGCCGTGAAGTACGGCGCGGATACCGGTCGCCTCTACACTCTGTTCGCCGCGCCCCCGGAAAAGGACATGGAATGGAGCGAACAGAGCGTGGAGGGCTGCTCGCGCTTCCTCAATCGCCTCTTCCGCCTTGTCGAACGATACGCACCCATTGTGCGGAGTCACGCCGCGAGCGCGGGGGAGCTGGGAGGCGCGAGCGAAAAAGAAAAGGCGCTCCTGCGGAAAACCCACCAGACGCTCCGCCGAGTCACCTACGATTTTGAGTCACGCTGGCATTTCAACTCCGCCATCGCCATCGTCATGGAGCTGGTGAACGAAATCCACGCGCAGGAACCATTGACCGAAGGCGCGCGTCCCGCTGTCGCCAAGGAAGTCCTTGAACTGACGACGCTGATGGTCGCCCCCATGGCTCCGCATCTCGCCGAGGAACTTTGGGAAATGCTCGGCCATGCCGGAGGGCTTGCCCGCGCCTCCTGGCCTCAATACCGCGAGGAATTCGCGGCGGAGGAAGAGGTGGAAATCGTCATCCAGGTCAATGGCAGAGTCCGCGCGCGGATCGTAGTGCAGGCCGGCCTCAGTCAAGATGATCTGGTGGCGAGCGGGAAAGCCGAGCCTCGCGTGGCGGAGGAATTGAAGGGTAAGGCGATCGTCAAAATAATTGTTGTGCCGGACAAGTTGGTGAATTTGGTGGTACGTTGAAATCGCAGGCCAATCCGGGAGGCGCAATGGCGGCAGCAGGAGTGAGTGTGACGTCCACAATTCCGAAGAGCGAACTGGGCGGCATTGTGGTGCTCGATTTTGGCGGGCAGTATACCCAGCTCATCGCGCGCCGCATTCGCGAGCAGCAAGTCTTTTCCTCTGTGCTGCCTTGCACGGCCGCACTCGATGAAATCCGCCGCCTCGCTCCCGTGGGGATCGTCCTCTCCGGAGGCCCCAGTTCTGTCTATGACGCGCAAGCGCCGAAATGCGACCCCGGTGTATTAAACCTGGGAGTCCCCGTCCTCGGCATCTGTTACGGCTTGCAGTGGATCGCCCACACCCTCGGCGGGGAAGTCGCCCGCGCGGGCCGCCGCGAATATGGCCCGATGCAACTTGAAATCGAAGATTCCGCCGGACTGCTCTCAGGAATCCCGAATTCCTTGCGCGTGTGGAACAGCCACGGCGACCATGTCCTTAAAGTCCCGGAAGGCTTTCGCGTCACCGGACGCACCGACAACGCAATTTCCGCCGTGGAGAACTCCAGTCGGCGCATCTACGCCGTCGAATTCCACCCCGAGGTGAACCACACCGAGCGCGGCACGGAAATCCTCCGCAATTTCGTATTTCGTATTTGCGAAGCAAAGGCCAACTGGAGCGGCGCGGCCTTTATCTCCGAAACCGTGACCGCCATTCGCAATCGCGTCGGCCAGGATCGCGCCATCTGCGCTTTGAGCGGTGGAGTCGATTCCACCGTTGCCGCTGTCCTCGTAGGCAATGCCATCGGTGACCGCCTGACCAATGTTTTCGTCAATACCGGACTTTTGCGGAAGAATGAGTTCCGCGACACCCTCGATCTGTTGCAGAAGCGCCTGAACCTCAACGTCATCGGCGTGGATGCCTCGGAAAGATTTCTCGCCCGTCTAAAAGGTGTGACCGATCCCGAAGAAAAGCGCCGCCGCATCGGCGCTGAGTTCATCGCTGTTTTTGTGGATGAGGCAAAGAAGCTCGCCGCGGCGGCCGCTGCGGACAACAAATCCGCGCAGGGCCCATTGAAGTATCTGGTGCAGGGCACGCTCTATCCCGATGTAATTGAATCCGTTTCCGTAAAGGGTCCTTCGGCGGTCATTAAGACTCATCACAATGTCGGAGGCCTTCCCGCGGACAACCCCTTCGCCCTGATCGAACCCTTGCGCGACCTGTTTAAGGACGAAGTCCGCCGCATCGGCGCCGACGTTGGCTTGCCGCCGGAGATCCTCACCAAGCAGCCGTTTCCCGGGCCCGGTCTTGCCGTCCGTATCCTGGGCGAAGTCGCGCCGGAGCGCCTGGCCCTTTTGCGCGAAGCGGATGCTATTGTCGTGGAAGAGATCCGCCGCGCGGGGCTCTACGAAAAAATCTGGCAGGCCTTTGCCGTCCTGCTTCCCGTGCAAAGTGTCGGTGTGATGGGCGATGGCCGCACCTATGGGTGGACGGTCGCCGTCCGCTGCGTCGAATCCGAAGACGCCATGACCGCCGACTGGAGCCGCCTGCCTGCCGCTGTCCTTGAACGCATTTCCTCGCGCATCGTGAACGAAGTCACAGGCATCAATCGCGTGGTTTATGACATCAGCTCGAAACCGCCGAGCACCATCGAGTGGGAATGAAGGGATTCTGCAAAGAGCGGACCGGCGAAGGGGGATTGCGTCCGGCAAGAACGGCCTGGCGCCTTTCCCAGGTCTCCGACTCCTTGGGACAGGCGCCAAGCTCTATTTTGGGGCACAGAATCTCGAAAGGACCGGGAGGGAAGGTCCTTCGACCTGCTAACGAGTGGCCAGCTTTTGCGCCATGTAAAGGAGCAAGCGCCGGTCAGCTTCGTCGATGCGGCCCATCAGGCGGCGGAACTTGAAGAGGATTCGCGCCTCTTTGCCGGAGCTGCCCCAGGCGATGTCATCGGCTGATCTGCGCTTCGGCAGATTGGGCAGTGCGGGCGGTTCTTCGCCGTCGTAGAAAAGTTGGTAGAGTGGAACCTCGAGGGCGCGAGCCATTTTCTCGAGCGTCTCGATGGCCGGTACGGTGTGGCCATTCTCCACGCGCGAGATATAGCAGCGCAATAGCCCGGTGCGCTTCTCGATGTCCCCTTGTGAGAGCTTTTTTTCTTCGCGCAGGGCGCGAAGTCGGTCGCCAATAATCATGTCAGTAATTATTGCAGGCGGTTATGACAAGCGCAAGAGGGAATTAAGGGCACCTCGACGATTTCCTGGTGTAACCGGAAGGCCATGATTCACGT
>JBGOTC010000135.1:0-8033 GCA_041476305.1 Terriglobia bacterium | reverse complement strand
GCGCGCCTCCCGCCGCTGAAACCGGTTGCGTGGTAGCGACTCCTGAGATGAGGTCCCGGAGTTTCATTGCGCCATAAGGAGAATTCGTGGTCGCGAGAGGCGCGGTCAAGTCTGGCTCGAGATGAGTTTTCGTTGGCACGGTCATGGTCTCCGGTCCATCGACTGCCCGCCGGGAGGGTGTGCGGGCGGCAGGGCGGCGCCGTGGGAGGGGCGACCAAACCTCACCGTGACGCGACTGCCGCGCCGCACAGTGGCGCCGGGCACCGGATCTTGTTCAAGAGCAACTCCCGTGCCAACCAAAACTGGAGTGATGCCGAGGCGCGCGCAATCCACCGAGACTTCACGGACAGTTTTTCCGCTGAGCGCGGGCACAGTGACCGCCTCGCCCTCGACGAGGGCGAGCGTGGGGGCATGCGCGATTGATGCTGACGAATGTTGAGGTGGCGCGACGAGATCCGCGGGAGCAGTGGCGGATTCCATCTGCGAGGGATCGAAATCGCTCACGTCAGCTTCAGATGTTGAAGCGCCCGGCCGAGTGCTCGCGCGACGGGACCGCGGGCCCAACGGCGCATCCTGTGGGATGCCCATGTACGAAAGGACTTGTTCAGCGACGCGCTTGAAAACCGGGGCAGCGGTGTCGCCGCCTTCCACGAGCCCGACCGGGGAATCGAGGGTGATGAGGATGGTGACGGCGGGAGTGTTGATGGGAGCGAAGCCCACGAAGGAAGCGATGGTCTGCCGCAAGGAATAGTGCCCCGTGGCGGGATCAAATTTTTGCGCTGTTCCGGTTTTTCCGGCGGCGGTGTAGCCATCCAAGCGCGCCTTTGTGCCGGTGCCTTCGAGTACCACGCCTTCGAGCATGGAGCGCAGCGTGGCGGCGGTGTTCGCCCGGATCACGCGGCGCGGCTCCGGCTGGCCGGTGGCAGGAACAAATGTTGTATCTCGGCGCATCCCGCGAACGATGTGCGGGCGAATCCAAAGTCCGCCATTAGCGATAACATTCATTGAGGAAATCAGTTGAATGGCCGTGACGCCGACTTCCTGTCCCATGGAAATCGAGCCCACGGACACGGGCGTCCAGTTTTCGAGTCTGCGCAGCTTGCCCTTGGCTTCACCGGGGAGATCAATGCCGCTGGGAACTCCGAACCCGAAGGCGCGGATGTAATCGTAAAGTTTCGGGGCGCCGAGGCGCAGACCAATTTTGATGGCGCCGACGTCGCTCGACTTTGCAAGGACCTGGGAGACGGTCAGCAGGCCAAAGGATTTGTGGTCGCGGATGCGGTGGCCGGCAACGTAGATGGCCCCGTTCTGGCAGTCCACCACCTCTTCGGGATTCGTGATGCCTTCCTCGAGGGCCGCGGCAAGGGTGACAATCTTGAATACCGAGCCGGGCTCATACATGGCGGCGACGGCGCGATCCATGCGGGCATCAACGGAAGCCTCGCTGCGGGCGTTGGGATTGAATGTAGGCTGGTTGGCCATGGCCAGGATTTCGCCTGTGGCCGGGTCCTCAATAATAATGGAACCGGCGATGGCGTGCGTATCCTGGATGGCGCGCGCGAGTTCTTTCTCGGCGATGAATTGGACGTTTTGGTCAAGAGTGAGAACAACGTTGGACCCGGCCTCCGCGCCCTGCTCCGAAGAATCAAACCAGCGGCGGCGGGCATCGGCGAGGACCATCATGCGGCCGGGGCGGCCGCGGATTTGCGAATCCAGCGAATATTCAATTCCACCCAGCCCCTTCTCATCGATATCGACGTATCCCAGAACGTGAGACGCCAGTTGGTTCTTGGGATAGAACCTCTCGCGCTCCTTGACGAAATAGATCCCGCGGAGATTCATCTGCTTGATGCGCTCAACTTTTTCCGGAGAGAGCTTGCGTTCGATCCAGACGAAAGTAGAGGAGCCGGCGAGCTTGGATTCCAGTTCATCCTGCGAAGCATTGAGGACGCGGGAGAGGAAGCGGGCGACCATTTCATGGTCCTTGATTTCCGAAGGGACCGCGAAAAGAGAGTCCACGGAGGTGCTCATGGCCAGCTCATGCAGGTTGCGGTCGTAGAGAATCCCGCGGCGGGGGCTGATCTCAACGATGCGCTGTTGCTGCCGCTCGGCGCGGGCGAGGTAGTCGCTGTAGCAGAAGAGTTGGAGGTAAGCGAGGCGGCCGAGCGCGGCCCCCATCCAGAGCACCACAACGCCGGCAATGATGAACAATCGGACGCGGGGACTGCGCCAATCCATTTGGGCTCAGAAACTCCTACGGGTCACTCTGCTCACACCCGTCCATCCAAAACGGAGCACAGCTTAAGCTCTTTTCCAAACTTTGATCCCCTACTGGGCGGTCGAAGAGGAAGTCCGCCGCGCCTGCGCCAAAACCGCATCGGCAGGACCCTGGGCAGGGGCAATTTGTCCCGGCACGGGCGCCGTCAGACCCAGCTGAATGCGGGCGATGGCGTCAATGCGCGAGGGGGAGCGCAATCCGGCAACCTCCAGGCGGAGCTGTTGATTAAGCTCGACGGCCTGCGAGTGCGCCGATTTCAGCTCTTCAAGCCGGTAGCGCATCTGGATATACTGGAAGTGCTGCCAGGCGTAGCAGAGCACTCCGGCCGCGAGCAAGCTCGCCAGCCCCACCAGGCGCGCGCATTCGCGCAGCCGCTTCGGGGCCGTCCCTCGCACCACGCGGGAATTATCAATTCTCTTCTTGGTGAAAAATTCGGTCACTGGATACTCGGGACTTTCTCCGCTGCGCGCAACTTGGCGCTGCGCGCGCGAGGATTGCGTTGAACTTCTTCGAAGGAAGGCTTCACGGCCTTCTTGGTGAGGATGCGGAGAACACCCGCGCGGGCCTGCTCCTGAAGGAAATGCTTCACAGGGCGGTCTTCGAGCGAGTGATAAGTAAGGATAACGACGCGACCTTCGGAATTTAAAGTGGCAGGGGTCCGTGAAAGAAACTGCCCGAGTTCCTCCATCTCTCGATTCACCGCTATCCGCAGCGCCAGAAACGTTTTTGTCGCGGGATGCAGTTTCTGCCTTCCCCCTATATACCGGGCCCCTGCCACAACCGTTGCCAGATGTTCGGTGTCGCGGATGGGCCGCGCCCGAACAATTGCCCTGGCGATTCTGCGTGAGTCGTGCTCTTCCCCGAGTTGGTAAAGCACATTGGCCAGCTCGCGTTCTTCCAGGCCATTCACAAGTTCTTCGGCGGTGTCGTCCGCGCCGGTGTCCATGCGCATGTCGAGCGGCCCGGCGGCGCGGAAGGAAAACCCGCGCTCGGGGCGATCGAGCTGCATGCTGGAGACGCCCAGGTCGGCGAGGATTCCGTCAACATGCGGAAAGCCGAGTCCTGCGGCGACTTCGTCGAGCTTTCCGAAATTGGCGTGTACCAGCGTCACTTTGCTCTCAAACTCCTTCAACCGTTCTCGCGCGATTTCCAGTGCTTGCACGTCGCGGTCCAGCCCGATCAGCTTCCCCGTCGTGAGCCGGCTCGCAATTTCTTTGGCGTGCCCGCCCAGGCCCACGGTCGCGTCGATGTAGATTCCCTCTGGCCGAATCCGCAGCCAGTCAAGAACTTGTTCGACGAAGACCGGCGTATGCGCCGCATCCAAGCTTCAGATTCCCAAATCGTCCAGAATCTTTTCGTCATCCTGCGTGATGGGACTGTTGTTGAGCTGCTCGAGGAACCGCGTGTGGTTCCACACTTCCAGATGCTTCAGGTTCCCGAGCACGTCCACTTCGCCCTTCATCTGCGCCGCTTCCCGCAACACCGCGGGAATCAGAAGTCTTCCCTGCCCGTCCAACTCGACCACCTGGCCGTAATAATTGGTGCGGTTCAGAAACTTCTGCTTGGTCCGGTTGTGACCGGAGAGTTTTGCCAGCTTCTCTTCGATCTCGTTCCAAACCTTCATCGGATAGACGTAAGCGCGATCACCGTTCTCGCTGGTGACGTAGAACTTGTCTCCCCACTCTTTGAGGGTGTCCAGGAAAACGGAAGGAACCTTCATGCGCCCCTTGTCGTCCACCGTTGCTGGAGAGTTTCCCCGAAGCATTTTTGAGCACGCTCAAAGCTGTCGAAAGACCAGCCAAGTTCACCACCGCGAAACACTTGCTACCACTTTTCCCCACTTTGTGCCACGATTGTATGCAGGTTGGAAATCCTGTCAAGCGGAATCTGCGCTTATTTCAAAGGTTTCTGTGGAAAACGTAAAGAGGCCCCGGACCCGCAAACCACTACCGGTAGGGGTGACGATTGTAACCCTGTCGAAGGATAGTCAGGCATATTCCGCGAATCTTTCCGCGGAATTGTGGCCAATCAGTTACGGTCAAATTGAATCTGTTCCCATTGCCTAGAAATCAGGCGGAAGAGGGGGGAGTTCCGGGCCAAGGCCGACTCGCAGGCGATACATGTAAGGAAGCATGCGCTGTTCCTCCGGCGAGAGTCCGCGCAAGAATGCGGGGTCATTCAGGCGGGCTGCGCGGTCCGCATCGCTCAAGCCATCGAGTTGGCGAACATGTTGGATCAAGAATTGCCGTCGTGCCGGGGGCATGCCCTGCAAACCGGGAACGAGTTGTTGCCGCACGTATTGCCGCTCCTGCGGCGTCATCTGTTCCAACTCAATTTGCCGCCGGCGGAATTCCATGCGCTCCTGCGGAGAAAGGTTGTTCCAATGTTGCAACCGTTGGCGGATTTGCGCCTGTTTCTCCGGTGGCATTTGCTTGAAGCGCTCATTGTTTCTCATGAAGCGCTCCTGCTGTTGCGGTGACATGTCCTGAAGGCTTTCAATCCACCGGGGCGGCAGACCCATCATCTGACGGCCGTTGCCGGGTCCCCTGCCATTCTGGTTGGGATTGGCATTGGGATTCGGATTCGCGTTCTCTCCTGAAGGGTTTTTTCCAGCTTCAGGATTCTTGTCGGTCGGAGGGGCAGACTTGCTCGCGGTGCCGGAATTCGCGGGCGGCTTCACAACGCTATTCCTGGGTGGGGGAGGAATTCTGCGGCGGCGCACGCCTCCCTGCCCCTGCGCGGAGGAGGCTGCAAGCAAGAACACCATCAGCAGCAGACTCAGTGAGGTTGCGAATTGGCGAAGGCGCTTCATTTCAAATCAATCAGTTAATTCTTGTGCACCTTGGGCGCATTTTCCGCAGGAAGCTGCTGGTGCATATCAAGACTCGTGAGCACGTCATAGTTCTCCAAAACCTGCAAATCCTCGATCATCCTGAATTCAGATTCCACCGCCGGGCTGGAAGGTCCCGCGGGATTGCCCGGCATGGGCCGCGAACCCAGCCACAAGGAAAACACAGCAAGGACCGTGACCGCCAGGGCCAGCCGCGGCGATGGAAGAATGCCGGCCCAGAAACTTGGACGCACGGGTTCGGCGGCGAGACGCGCCCGGAGGCGGACATCGAATGCTTCCGTGGGCTCATGAAAAGGCAGCTCGCCCAGCATGCTCCAAACGCCCTCGAAGCCCTCCACACGCGCGCGGCAAGCCTCACATTGCGCAAGGTGGGATTCCACGGCGCGGCGGTCCGATGCGGTGGCGCGCCCATCCATAAAAGCGACTAACTTGTTTTCCATTCGCTTGCAGCTCATGACGTCCCTCTTTCGCCTGCTAAAAACCCCTTGCCCCGTTGGGATCCACCAACGGAGCCAGTTGAACTCGAAGCGTTTCATACGCCCGGAAGAGCAGCGACTTCAGCGCGCTCTCTGAACAATCCAGTGTCCGCGCGATCTCACTGTAATCCTGTTCCAAATACTTGTGCAGCAGCACCGCGGCGCGCTGCTTTTCCGGCAGTGAATCGACGGCGCGGCGGATCATCGCGGCGCGATGACGATCGAGCAAATGCTGTTCGATCCCGGGAGCCTTATCCACGACGTCAATGCGCGCCTGCTCCTGCTCGCCATCATCCATGTTCTGGTCAATCGAGATTTCCATCTGGCGGTGGCGCCCATCGCGCAACGAATTAAGCGCCAGATTCGTCGCAATGCGGAAGAGCCAGGTGGTGAACTTTGCGCTCGGCGCATAATCCTTGCGCGCGCGATAGACGCGCAAGAAAACTTCCTGCGCCAGGTCTTCCGCTTGCGCGGAGTCGCGCACCATCCTGTAGAGAAAACTGACCAGAGGAGTCCGATAGCGCTGGAGCAAGAGCTCGAAGGACGTATCATCCCCGGCTCTCACGCCCAGCATCAATTGGACGTCGGACCTGGCCATGACCTCCACAATAACTCAAACCCCCATGTAGTCAAAAAGTTGCGTAGATTGTGTCGATTAGGGGACAACCTCTAGCGGGAGCCATCTATACAACGCAGCCGGTCAGTGAATCAAGGACTCAGATATGGAAAACCTGGTGCAACAGAAAAACCAGTGCCAGGCCAAGAAAAACGAGGACGGCGATTCCCGCCCCGGGTTCGCGGTTCACTTCCGGCATCAGGTCCGAAGCGGCTACATACAGCGTGACGCCCCCAGAGACCGGCAGGGCGTAGCGAACATCCTCATGCAATGCGCCCATCAGGAGGATTCCCGCGAATGTCGCCGCGCCGAGGTAGATCGCGGCCCAGAGCGCGGTCTTGCGGCTGCTGCCGGTGGCCATCATTAACGAGGCGATGGCGAAGCCTTCCGGCAACTTGTGAAGAATGATGGCGAGGAAAATCACCCAGCCGAGCCAGATGGAGACGAGGAACCCCGACGCGATGGCCACGCCGTCAAAAAAAGCGTGAATCAGAAGCCCCAGCAGCGCCGAAGGGCCGGCGTGATTAGGCGCTAATTCTTTCGTGTGCGTTTCTTCCCCGAAATGAAAATGAGGCGCGAGGGTGTGCTCGAAAAGATGAACCAGAAAATAGCCGACGAGCACGAAGAGCAACGCCCGATCGATGCCCACCATGCGCGTGGACTCGGGAACAATGTCCAGAAAGACGACGCCAAGCATGAATCCGGCGCCCAGAGCTAGAAAGTACTTCAGGAATTGCCGCGACCAATGGCGGCGGACGACGAACAATCCACCAAGGACATTGCCGCAGGCGGCGGTGAGTCCCAGTCCAAGAGCGAGAGCGATGCGCGTTGCGTCCATGATCAGGAATTCGGGCTGCCTTAGCCGCTATGGCGAAAGAGAATCACGTCCCCCTCCTGCACAATGTACTCCTTCCCTTCCAGTCGAAGCCAGGCGCGCTCGCGCGCCGCGGCCCAGCTTCCAGCCTCGAGAAGCTGATCCCAGCGCACAACTTCCGCCTTGATGAATCCGCGCTCGATATCGGAGTGAATGACGCCGCCGGCTTTTTGCGCGGAGGTTCCGCAGCGAATGGTCCAGGCGCGAACTTCGGGCTCGCCAGCGGTGAAGAACGAAGTCAAACCGAGCAGCTCGTAGGTGGCATGGATGACGCGGTCGAGTCCCGGAGAGGTGAGGCCGTAGGCGGAAAGAAGCTCCGCGGCGGCGGCGTCATCGAGTTCGGCGAGTTCGGCTTCGATGCGCCCGCAGATGGGGACAATCGTTGTATTGGGACGTCCCACCAGTTTGCTGAGGCCGTGCTTCTCGACCGCGTGGCCCAGGTCTCCAGCATCCTCATCTCCGAGATTGAGCACATAGAGCATGGGGCGTTGTGACAGAAACATGAAGCCAAGGAGCAACTTTCGTTCTTCGGGAGTGAACTCCAATTCGCGCAAGGCCTGGCCGGCGCCCAGGGCTGCGCTGCAGCGGAGCAGCGCCGCCTGCTCGTGTTCCAGCGTGGTCTCCTTCTTCTTCTTAAGATCTTTTTCGAGCCGCTCGAGCCGCTTGGTCACTTGATCGAGGTCAGCGAGCATCAACTCCAAGTCCAAGTTTTCGGCGTCGCGCAGTGGATCCAATTTTCCTGATGGATGCGGGACGGATGCGTTTTCAAACACGCGCACGACGTGGGCGAGCGCGTCCACTTCGCGGAGCTGTGCGAGAGAGGCCGACTCGCGCCCTTTTTCCCGCACCAGCCCGCCGACATCCACGTATTCGACGGTAGCGTAGGTCACTTTCTTCGGCTTGTAGAGGGCGGCAAGCTGGTCCAGGCGCTTCTCCGG
>JBGOTC010000134.1:0-8040 GCA_041476305.1 Terriglobia bacterium | reverse complement strand
CAGGGCCAGCGCGAGCGCATCATCGGCAGCGTGGTCAAGACGCGGATTGTGGATGGAGCAAGCCCCATCGCCTATGGCTACGGGGACACGCTATCAGCCTACTGCAACAACGGACTGGTCTTCGGTGTAAGCAATGTCGCAGGGCGCCGCGGCGGAGGCCGCCGGCTGGGCACCGAGTCCGCTTCCCGCCCCACGGGTCGCGGGACGCAGGGCGAGCAGGATTTCGTCCCCGGACGGCCCAATGTTACGCCGCCCGTGGAACCGCCCTATTCTCCGTGGGAAGCGGCCCCGATCACCGACGAACAGCTCCGCAACAATGTTGGGCTGATTCCGCCGGCGTTGCGTCCGCGAGTCATCTTCCGATACTCGGAGACGCGCGATCTGCTGGTCTCCGGGCTCGTCGAGAATGGGAACGAAATCGCCGAGCACCCTTCCGTGGTGGACTCACCGGAAGGCAAGGGTCACATCGTGGTTTTTTCCACAAACCCCATTTATCGCGGGGAAACTCTGGGCAGTTATTTCCTGGTGTTCAACACCATGCTGAATTTTGACAACCTGAACGCCGGGCGCAAGCTCGCGGAGAAATAGCGCCGGCTCGCGAAGACAGCTACTCGTGCCTCAGCGCGACCATGGTATCCACCCGCATGGCCCGCCGCGCGGGTATATAGCTGGCCGCCAGGGCGACTATCGCCAGGACGGACGCAACGCCCGCGAAGGTAATGGGATCGAAGGCGCTCACCGAGAAAAGCAGGCTTTCCAGCAGCCGCGTCAACGCGAACGCCGCCGCGAGGCCAATCAATATTCCGATCAGCGCAATTCTGCCGCCCTGCCCGAGAATCATGGCCAAGACATGCTTGCGCTGTGCACCAAGCGCCATGCGAATTCCAATTTCGTGTGTGCGCTGCGCTACGTTGTAGGCGATGACGCCGAAAATCCCAATACCGGCAAGGATCACAGCCAGCCCGCTGAAGAATGCGAGAAGAATCAAAGTGACTCGACGTGTGGAAATCGAGTTGGTCACAATTTCATTCATTGTAGAAATGCCTTCGATGGGCTGGTCTTTGTCAATGGAAGCCACAACTCCGCGGATTGCGGAAATAAGAGCGGCAGTATCGCCGCCGGATCTCACCAGCAATTGCATTTCATCCGTTGGCCTTTGCAAGTAGGAGACGTAGACTTCGAGTCGCGATGGATTCGCCAGGCCGTAAAGCTTCGTGTCGCCGACGACTCCGACAATGGTGAGCCAACTTGGCGTGCCCTGCGAGGACGGATGACCAAACATGAATCTCTTGCCGATGGGGTCCTCGTTCGGGAAAAAGCGCTTGGCCAGCATGTCGTTGACCAGGGCCACACGTGGCGTGGTTCCTGTGTCCGCCTCGGTGAATGCCCGCCCACGAAGGAGAGAGACCCCGAGCGTCTCTATATAGCCGGGACTGATCGTGTGCATGTCGGGGTGGGGATAACTTCCCGGCTTCAGCGGAGGCATTCCTTCCATGGAGATGTCAGTGCGTGAATGATTGCCCGTCAAAGGAATGGCCGTTCCCAAGGCCGCGCTTTCGACGCCGGGGAGCGCGGCGACGCGTTCGCGTATGCGTTGCCAAAAACTGATCCTCGCCGGCTTTTGAGAATACCGTTGAGCGCGCAGTTCCAATTCCATGGTCAGCACACGGTCCGGACGAAAACCAGGGTCCACCTGCATCAGCCGGTACAAGCTCTTGACCATCAACCCGGCACCGACCAGCAGGACCAATGCGAGCGAAATTTCGGCGACAGCAAGAACGCCGCGCAAGCGATTTTGGGCTCTGCCGGCGGTTACTGTCCTGGCTCCATCCTTCAACTCGGACTGCACATCGGGATTCGTCAAGTGCCATGCCGGGGCAAGACCAAAAACAAGGACTGTCAGGACGACCAAGCCGGCAACGAACAGGAGCACGAAGCCGTTCAAGTTCACCGTGGCTCCCATTAACATGCCATCGGGGATCAGCCGCGTGATTCCTTGAATCCCTCCAACCGCCAACGCCAGACCCAATGCGCCGCCAAATAATGCAAGCAGGAGGCTCTCCGTGAGCAGCTGGCGAATCAGGCGCCGCCGGCCGGCTCCGAACGCGAGACGCAGCGCAATTTCCCGAGTGCGACCCGCGCCGCGCGCGAGGAAAAGGTTCGCAACATTGGCGCACGAGATCAGAAGGACAAACATGACAGCTCCGGCCAGTACAAGAATCGCCGGCTGCAGGTCACCCACGAACGCGGCACGAATAGGTTCGAGCGCGACGCCGCATTGATCGTTGCTTGCCGGATATTGCCTGGCCAGCTGCAAAGCGATGCCCTCCATCTCAACACGGGCGGTTGCGAGTGTCGCGCCGGGCGCCAACCGCCCGATGACGACCATGTCTCCCCGGTCGCCACGATCGTTGGCATAGGAATCCGCGTTGATCGACAACCCGAGCGGCACGAGTACGTCTGTCTTGTCCAGAGCGCGGAAATCCGGCGGAAGAACACGGACGATCGTAAAACTGCGCCCATCGAGTGTGACCAGCTTGCCGACAACTTGCGGGTCGCCGCCAAGATGCGTTTTCCATAACGAATGGCTCAGGAGAACGACCGGCGCTGTCCCGGGCTTATCTTCAGATGAGTCAAAATCCCTTCCCAGGAAAGGCCGCATGCCCAACATGGAAAGAAAATTTGGAGAAACGGCATCCCCCATGATGCTTTCCGGCTGGCTGACACCGGCAAGATTGAATCCAACACTGTGAACCGCGGACATTTGTGAAAACGCATGGCTCATGGAGCGCCAATCGATGAAGTTTGGATACGATACGCTGACTGTCCCAACCTTCGGCGTCGTTTCATTTATTACGATTAGCTGCGATGATTCCCGGTAGGGAAGCGGGCGGATCAGAACTGCCTCAACAACGCTGAAGATGGCGGTATTTGCGCCAATGCCCAGCGCAAGCGTCATGACGGCAATCGCGGTGAAACCGGGATTCTTCCGCAATATGCGAGCGCCGTAGCGAACGTCCTGCCAGACCGTTTCGAGCCACGCGCCGGCGCGGCCGGCCCGGACTTCTTCTTTCACCTGCTCATGGCCGCCGAGTTCGATTCGCGCCGCACGCTTCGCGGCTTCGGGTTTCATGCCTGCGGACAGATTTTCCTCTTCGAGCAGGGCCGCGTAGCTGCGCACTTCCGCATCCAAGTCGCGGTCGACATTTTCCCGGGTGAACAGGTTGCGGATGAGACTGCGCAATCGACTTGTCATCGCCAACTCCTCCGACTGGTTTACTTTGCTTCTCAGCTACCGGCTTCGAGCGCGCGGCCAATGGCCAACGAGATGCGGCCCCACCGCTGTGTTTCCGTGCCCAGGTGCCGGCGGCCGGCGCGCGTGAGCTCGTAATACTTCGCCCGGCGATTATTCGCGGATTCTCCCCAATAGGAGGAAAGCCAGCCCTCCTCCTCCATGCGGTGCAGCGCCGGGAACAATGAGCCCGGCTTGACGCGGAAGGTCCCGCGCGTGACCTGCTCAATGCGGCGCGCCACGCCCAGGCCGTGGAGCGGAGTCAGTGCCAGGGCCTTCAGGATCAGAAGGTCAAGAGTGCCTTGCAGCAGTTCGGTTTGTTGTGGGCTCATGGTGTCTCCCATATAGACGCTCGATACGAGGAAATGTCACACCTATAGAATGTCAATATCAAGGGGTGAGCTTCAAGATGGGCCGCTGGCCGGTCCTCACACGCCAGAGCCAATATCGATCAGGAGCTGCCAATCAAGACTCCCGCAGCAAATACGAGTGCGCCGCCCAACATCACTTGCAGAGCAGCCGAAGCAATCGGCGTGTCCATATACCGGTGGCGCACCCAGGAAATGACCGCCAACTCCAGCAACACAACCACAGCGGCAACTGTAATGGCCAGCTTGAAGCCAGGGATCAGGAATGGAAGCGTGTGGCCCACGCCGCCCAGAGCCGTCATGACGCCGCAGACGAGTCCGCGCAACCAGGGATGACCGCGGCCGGTCAGGCTGCCATCGTCGGAAAGCGCTTCGGCAAATCCCATGCTGATCCCCGCGCCGATGGAGGCGGCCGCACCCACCAGAAAAGCGTCCCAGCTCTTGTGGGTGGCGAAGGCCGCGGCAAACAATGGAGCGAGGGTGGAGACCGAGCCATCCATCAGCCCGGCAAGGCCCGGCTGAATAATCTGGAGTACGAAAAGTCTGCGCTGCGCCTCCCCTTCCTGTTCTTTCACGCTTTCCGTGAGGTTTTTCCGCTCGAGATCTTCCGAGCGCGTAATATGCGACTGTTCTTCCTGGGCGAGGTCATCCAACAATTGCCGAATTCCGGCGTCCCGTGAGCGCTGCGCGGCGTTCTCATAGAAGCGCCGCGATTCCACTTCCATGGCCGCCACCTGTTTGCGGATCCTCTCCAGATTAATGGGCTGCAGGAGCCACACGGAGGAGCGCGAAATGAAGCCTTTGATGTCTTGGCGGCGCACGAAGGGGATGTGCTCGCCGAATTTCTGGCGGAAGAGCTCAATCAGGCGGCGCCGGTGGCCGGACTCCTCCAATTTCATACCGTCGAAGATTGCCGCAGTCGCGGGGAAATTCTGGCGCACGCCCTCGCTCACGTCGGCATAGAAACGCTCATCTTCTTCCTCGAGCGAAATCGCGAGCGCGAGAATTTCTTTCTCAGAAAGGCTTTCAAACTTTCGCATGGCAGGCCCTCCAGGAATACATTCGGAAGCGGCGCGGGAAGCGCTATTGGTTCAGCAACGGATGACAGAGTACACATACCACCCCAATCCGCGCCAGACCCTGGTCCTCTCTCCGGGCGGGGATGCGGCGGCAATACATTCTTGCGTTCCCATGAAAGCTGAATCAAAATTGCGCTCCGGGATGGCTGGAATTGCATTGCGGGAATTGACGTGAGGAAACCACCAATGACCAAGCCCAAAGGAATCACGCGACGGCAATTGCTAGGTGCGGGAGCTCTAGCGGCTGGGGCGTCGCTCGTGCCGGGACGATTCATGTCAGCGATGGTCACGGACCTCGCATGGTCAAACCAGGATCCCGTCGTGGATGCGGTGAAGGGATCCGCGAGCCGCGAGAGAATAGCGTGGAAGATCCAGCCATTCCCCATGACGCAAGTCAGGCTGCGTCCCGGACCGTTCCAGCAAATGCTGGAGATTAACCGGCGATACGTCGCCATGCTACCAAATGACCGTTTGCTGCACTCCTTCCGCCAGACAGCAGGACTGCAATCATCGGCAGAACCATTCGGTGGATGGGAGGCTCCGGACGTGGAATTGCGCGGCCATCTGGCCGGCGGGCACTACCTTTCGGCCTGCGCGTTTCTGTATGCGAGCACCGGCGACGAAGACCTAAAGCAAAAAGCCGACGCGCTGGTCGGCGAACTTTCACGATGCCAGGAAGCGCATGGCGACGGTTACCTCAGCGCGTTTCCCCGGGAGTTTTTCGAGCGTCTTAAGGGCGGCACGAAAGTTTGGGCGCCGTTCTATACGATCCACAAGATCATGGCCGGGCATCTCGACATGTACGTCCACTGCGGCAATGAGCAGGCGCTGGCAAATGTGGAAGGGATGGCGCGCTGGGTGGACAGTTATTTGAAGCCCGTGGGCGATGAGCAGTGGGCGCGCATGCAACTGATTGAACATGGCGGAATGAACGAGACGCTATTCAACCTCTATTCCGTGACCGGCAAAGAGCAATACCTCGCGCTCGCGCGGCGGTTCGATCACAAGGCATTCTTCGATCCTCTCGCCGAGCGCACGGACAGGCTGAAGGGCCTGCACACCAATACGAATATCCCGAAGGTTATCGGTGCTGCTCGGGGTTACGAACTGACCGGCGACGACCGTTACCACACCATCGCTGATTATTTCTGGCATGAAGTTGTAAGCCAGCGAAGCTATGCCACAGGCGGCACAAGCAATCAGGAGGGCTGGTATTCGGATGCGGGACAGCTTGGGAAGCAGCTCGGCACATCCGCGGAGGAGTGCTGCTGCAGTTACAACATGATGAAGCTCACGCGCCACTTGTTTGGATGGACCGGCGATCCCGCACTGATGGACTACTACGAGCGGCTGCTGTTCAATGTGCGACTGGGCACGCAGGATCCCGATGGGATGCTCATGTACTACGTTCCGCTGGCGCCGCGTGCATGGAAGACCTTTGGCGACACTTTCAATTCCATGTGGTGCTGCACGGGGTCAGGGATCGAGGAGTACGCGAAGATTAACGACACCATTTACTTCCATGATGCGAATGGGCTTTGGGTGAATCAGTTCATTTCTTCGGAGGTGAACTGGCAGGAGAAGGGATTCAAGCTGGTCCAGGACACTTCGTTCCCGGAGAGAGAAGGGGCGACGCTGATTGTGGAGGCAAATCGGCCCGTTCAACTCACTCTGCACGTGCGAATTCCTTATTGGGCCGCGCGTGGCGTCACACTGAAAGTAAATGGAGTTGCACAGACCATCCAGGCGATTCCTTCGAGCTACGCGAGCGTCTCTCGCCTATGGAGGACGGGCGACAAAGTTGAGGTCACTTTGCCCATGCACCTGCATTCCGCGCCGCTGTTGGGTGATGCCACACTGCAAGCCGCAATGTACGGCCCGCTCGTGCTGGCGGGACGCTTCGGCGGGGAAGGCCTGACGCGCAACATGATTTATGGCCAATTGGGGCCGCGCATGCGCCCCGGTCCCTCACCTGAGGTCACCGGCGGCAAAGGACTCGACTGGGTCGAGGCGGCTCCGAGTGGAAGGCTGGCATTCCGTCTGGCGGGACAGAAGGAAGCGACGCAACTGATTCCTCTCTACCAAATAATGGGGGAGCGCTACGCCGTGTATTGGAAAGTGAATCCGGCGTCCGCCTAAATACACATCTGGGGTCCGAAGCCGTTTCATCTCACGCTCCGGAACAGAACTCAAATACGGCTGTCAAGTGCTCCCCGCCGCGTTTCTTGACACCCTCGGACACGCATGCTAGTTTCGGGATTCGTTTTCGCTGTCAGGAATCTTCGTGACGCTTCCAGCAACCGCACTCCGCAAAACAGCGCTCAATCCAGTGCACCGCCGCATGGCGGCCAAGATGGTCGACTTCGGCGGATGGGACATGCCCGTAGAATACCCTGCCACTGGCGGCCTGATTGCCGAGCACATGGCCGTACGCACCGGCGTGGGCGTGTTTGACGTGAGCCACATGGGCGACATCTTGATGGAAAGCACCGCTCCCGGCGGGGCGCTCGCGGCGGTGCAGCACATCAGCATGAACGACGCGTCGAAGCTGGCTATCGGGCAAGCGCACTACTCCGCGCTGCTCTATCCTCAAGGCACGTTTGTTGACGACGTGATCGTCCATCGGCTGGGCGATGAGATCTATCTCCTGGTCATTAATGCGGGGACCCGGGAGAAGGATTTCAGCTGGGTGCGCGACAACGTCCGTGGCTTTGCATGCAAGGCCACCGACATCGGCGACCGTTACACTCAGATCGCGATTCAAGGGCCGCGCGCCGTGGACGTCCTCGCGAAGCTGACGAACGCGGAACTCGGGAGCATCAAGAACTATTGGTTCACCCACGGGATCGTCTGCGGTTTGGCCGATACCCTGATTGCCCGCACGGGCTACACCGGCGAGGACGGCTTTGAGATTTACGTTCCCTCGGACGAGGGAACAAGTGAAATGGTCTGGACGCGCGTCCTCGATGCCGGAAAAGAATTTGGGATTTTGCCTTGCGGGCTCGGCGCGCGGAACACCTTGCGCCTGGAATCCAAAATGGCGCTCTATGGTCATGAGATTTCGGAGACTATCAACGTGCTGGAGGCCTGTCTTGACCGTTACTGCAAAATGGAAAAGGGAGACTTCATCGGCCGCGCAGCTCTGGTGAAGGCGAAGGCAGATGGTCTTCGTCGAATTCTCGTTGGGCTGGAGATGGTGGATCGCGGGATTGCGCGTGACGGCTACAAAGTGTTCAGCGACGCGGGCCTCGAGATTGGTTACGTGACCAGCGGCTCCCCTGCCCCATTTCTGAAGAAGAAT
>JBGOTC010000133.1:0-8092 GCA_041476305.1 Terriglobia bacterium | reverse complement strand
GACGATATCGCCCATGAACAGCAAAGGGATGAGCACGGCGATCAGCGAAACGGTCAAGGAAACAATCGTGAAGCCGATCTGCTCGGAACCTTTCATGGCCGCTTCCATCGGCGAATCGCCCTGCTCGATGTAGCGCGTGATGTTTTCAATCATCACGATGGCGTCGTCCACCACGAAACCCGTTGAAATGGTCAGGGCCATCAGCGTGAGGTTGTTCAGGCTGTAGCCGAGCAGATACATCACGCCGAAAGTGCCGACGATGGAAAGCGGGACGGCCACGCTGGGAATAATGGTCGCGGAGAGGTTCCGCAGAAAGAGAAAGATGACCATGACCACGAGGGCGACGGTGAGGATCAGTGAGAATTGCACATCCTTCACTGATGCGCGGATGGTGGTGGTGCGGTCCGTCAACACATTGACTTCCACAGCGGAGGGCAGGGAAGCCTGAAGCTGTGGCAGGAGTTTCTGGATGCGGTCCACCACGCCGATGATGTTCGCGCCGGGCTGTCTTTGGATGTTTACGATGACCGCGGGGTCCCGATTGGCCCAGGCGGCCTGCTTGACATTCTCGGCACTGTCAATTACGGCGGCGACATCGCTCAAGCGCACCGGCGCTCCATTGCGGTAGGCGATGATGATGGGGCCATAGGCGGCGCCGGAAAGCAGCTGATCGTTCGCGCCGATAGTGAACGACTGATGCGCGCCATCGAAATTTCCCTTGGCTTGATCCACGTTGGCCTGACTGAGTGAAACGCGGATGTCCTCCAGGCTAAGGCCGTAGGAGGCGAGCGCCGTGGGGTTCACCTGGATGCGCACGGCGGGGCGCTGGCCGCCGCTGATGCTGACGAGTCCCACGCCGCTCAATTGAGAGATTTTTTGCGCGAGCGTTGTGTCCGCAAGGTCTTCCACCTTGGAAAGCGGAAGAGTTTTGGAAGTGAGCGCAAGCGTCAGGATCGGCGCATCAGCGGGGTTGATCTTGCTGTAGATGGGCGGATTCGGAAGGTCACGGGGGAGCAAATTCGCAGCGGCGTTCATCGCCGCCTGGACGTTCTGCTCCGCCACGTCAATGTTCAAGTCCAGCGTGAATTGCAGCGTGATGATGGAGCTCCCGAAGGAACTCATGGAGGTCATCTGGTTCAGCCCGGGGATTTGTCCCAGCTGGCGCTCGAGCGGCGAGGTCACCGATGAGGACATGACTTCCGGGCTCGCGCCCGGATAAAACGTCAGCACCTGAATTGTGGGGTAATCCACCTGCGGAAGAGCGGAGACAGGGAGTTGGCGGTAGCCGACAAATCCCGCCAGGAGGATTCCGATCATCAAGAGACTTGTAGCTACAGGTCTGAGGATGAACGGCCGCGACGGATTCATGGTTTCGTGCCGTTGGCGGGCGGGGCGGACGGAGCAGATGGAGCCGATGGAGCGCGGTGCAATTCGATCTTCGTGCCTTCCTGCAATTTATCCTGGCCGTCAGTGACCACGGAATCGCCGGGCTGGAGCCCGGCGCTCAGGCCAACCTGCGCGCCCTCGGCAATGGAGATGGTCACCGCCCGCACCGTGACGGTGTTCGACTTCGTGACGGCGTAAACATAGCTGCCATTCGGGCCGCGGAGAATTGCCGTGGCGGGGATGATGGTCAGGCCTTGCTGGCTTCCGAGCAGCAATCGCAAATTTACGAACTGGTTGGGGAACAGGGCGTTGTTCTCGTTATTAAAAACCGCCTTCAACTTGTAGGTGCCGGTGCTGGAATCAATGGCGTTGTCGATGGTGAGCAGCACGCCGGAAGCAAGTTTTGTCGTGCCGTCACGATCATAGGCTTCCACCGCAAGGTGAGCGCCGGCGCGAAGGCGCTTGTACACTTCGGGAAGATTATCCTGCGGCAAACTGAACAGAGCGGCAATGGGTTGCAACTGCGTGATCACCACCAGGCCGCTGGGATCGCTCGCGCGCACCATATTCCCCGCATCCACCAGACGTAGTCCGATGCGGCCCGTGATGGGAGCGGTAATTTTACAATAGGCCAAATTCAATTTCGCGCTGTCAATCGGTCCCTGATCCGCCTTGATGGCGCCTTGCAACTGATTCACCAGCGCTTGTTGCGTGGCCGCCTGCTGTTCGGAGATGACGCCTTCCTTGAATAGGTTTGTATAGCGGGCAAGATCAACCAGAGCGTTGTTGAGCTGAGCCGTATCGCGCGCGAGCTGTCCTTCCGCCTGCTCGAGTTGCACCTGGAACGGGCGGGGATCCAGCTCCGCCAGGATTTCACCTTGATGTATGATCTGGCCCTCGGTGAAGGAAATGTTCAGCAACTGTCCATCTACGCGGCTGTGCACGGTCACGGTGTTGAAAGCGGATACCGAACCCAGCCCTCGGAGGTAAATGGGAATGTCGCCGCGCGTGGCCGTCGCTACCACCACGGGAACCGGGCCTCCACCGCCGCGGCCGGGCCCTCCCGCGGGATTGGCGGTTGCTGATCCGCTCGCAAAAACGCCGCGGTAATGCCACCCGCCGTAGGCGAGCGCCGCAAGAACGAGAAGCCAGACCCACGCGCGCGATCTTCGGCGTGGAGGCGGGATTTCGCGGGGAGCGCGCTCCGGCGCGCTTTGATTCACCCGCTCTTCAGTCATCGGTGTTCCCATTCAAAAGCTCCTGCTCATTGAGGAGGCCAGCCATCAACTTTGGAGACGGGGATGATACTCCATCTTGCGGATTGATTCGCGAAATGTGAACAATCCAACGAATCCTCTCATGGCGCTATCAGTAGGACGGATGGCGCGAGAATAGCGTTGCGTTCGCATCGGTCGCTGGACGGGCCGCGCGCATTTGCATGGAAAGTCCAATTTGGCGTTGTCCGCTTCCGCGACGTGCAATCCCACAAACGGCCAGGGGTCCCAACCCAGGTGGACAAATTCAATTCTAACCCATTGAATCTAAATATTTTAGAGGGGGAGGAGAGGGAACTCGGCGTGCGCTGATTCTCCTGGGGGAAATCCGTCCTGGGAGGAACCATGGCAAAGTTTGAACGCATTCGAGAAGTTCTTCGCGGGCCGCTGGATCCGGAGCGCTTCGAGCAGAGAACGGCCGCGGGATGGCGGATGTTCGCGGTGGAGTGGGAGCGTCCCGCGATGGGCGATGACCGCCCCTCCGGGCAACTGGAGACCGAGGTGCCGTTCGGACTTCAGGTCGGAGCCGACTGCCTGCACCTGGAAGAGAATCCGGTGGAGAAGGAAGCGCTGATTCTGATGCTGGAACTGATCGTGCAGGATCTCCCGTTCTCACAAATTGCCAACCGGCTGAATGAAGGCGGTTACCGCACGCGCTCCGGCGGGAAATGGGACCCGGTCGGCGTGTTCGATCTGCTTCCGCGCATGATTGAAGTTGGGCCGCGGATCTTCACGAGTGAAGAGTGGGCCGACCGCCGCCAGCGTCTGTTCAAAGTTTTCGTGTAAATCACAATCGAAACGGAAATCTTCACGAGGAGGTGACGTGGGAACACTCTGGCAGGATATTCGTTTCGGCGTTCGAGTATTGGCGAAGAAGCCCGGCCTATCCGCCCTCGCAATCCTCGCCCTGACATTGGGCATCGGTTTGAACACGGCGATATTCTCGCTGTTCAACAGCGCAGTCCTTCAGCCACTTCCTGTCCGCGACGCAGACCGCGTCATGAGTCTCTATCGAGTGGTAGAGGGCGAGCGCGGCCACGGGGTGCTCTCCTATCCGGAATACAAGTTCTATCGCGACAACTCCACGGTGTTCTCCGGAATTTCCGCTTACTCAGGCGCCAAGCTCCTGCTGGGGAATGGCGGCGCAGGTTCGCAGGACACAAAGCCGGAGTGGCTGGAAGCGCAGCTTTTCACCGGGAACATGTTCGAGGTGCTGGGGGCGGGGGCCGCGCTGGGCCGAACATTTATTCCGGAAGAGGATCAAGTGCCGGGTGCGAAGCCTGTCGTTGTCTTGAATCATGGTTTCTGGCAACGGAGGTTTGGCGGCGATCCCAACCTGATCGGGCAAACGATTAATTTGAATACCGTTCCCTATACGGTTGTGGGAATCGCGCCGCGCGATTTCATCGGCCCGGATCCGGAAGTTCCGGATGTGTGGATTCCGCTCATGATGAGCGGCAACGCGTACTACGGCGCGAATATGCTGGCGAGCCGAGAGGGAGGCTGGCTCCGCGTGATGGGCCGGCTGAAGCCGGAAGTTTCACCGGAGCGGGCGCAACTGGAAATAACTTTGCTGGCAAAACGCTATCACTCTGAAGACACCGAGCAACAACGCACAGCGACCATAAGCGTGGTACCGGCCAGTCTCCTTAGTCCCTCGGAGAAATCAGACGTCATCCCCTTCGCGGTGCTGGTAATCGCCGCGGTTGGACTTGTTCTGTTTATTGCCTGCGCCAACGTGGCGAACCTTCAACTCGCTCGGGGCGTTTCACGGCAGAAGGAGTTGGGGATACGAATTTCGCTGGGCGCCTCGCGCTGGCGGCTGATCCGGCAATTGTCCATAGAAGGCTTTCTGCTTGCCGGTATTTCCAGCGTGTTCGGATTGTTCCTTGCCTGGTGGACGGCGGATCTGCTCCTCGGGCTGACGCACCCCCCGGGATCGCGCGCCTTGAGTTTGCGGCTCGTTCCCGACTGGCGCGTGGCGTGTTACCTGGCGGGGGTCACGCTGCTGACAGGAATTGTTTCAGGGTTCATTCCCGCGCTGAGGATTTCGAGGCAGGACCCGCTGAGAGCAATGAATGCGAATGCGGGCACGGCGAGTTACAGAAAGGGCAGGGGCCTCCGCAGCATCCTGGTCATCAGTCAAGTTGCGATGTCGCTCTTTCTTTTGTCCGGCGCGGGACTCCTGGTGCGTGCTCTTGGAAAGGCTCATGCAACAGACCCGGGGTTTGACATCAAACATGTCGCGTTGCTGACGGTCGATCTTCGCGTTCTCAAGTATGGTCCGGCACGCGAGATCGATTTTGACAGGCGATTGACGGAGCGCATCGCGGCATTGCCAGGAGTACAGGGCGTAGCCCTTGCCTACACCGCTCCGCTGGGGACGAGTTTTTCGGAGGCGGGGATCATGATCGAGGGCAGTGAGCCGCCGCCGGGCGCACCTCTGCCGAACGTGAACACCAACTCCGTCACGCCGGAGTATTTCGGCACCCTCGGTATTCCGTTCGAGCGAGGGCGGGACTTTACAGCAGCGGAAGTGGAATCCGGCGCGCACGTCATCGTGGTGAGCGAGGCCTTCGCGCGCACGTTTTGGCCCGGCCAGGATCCCGTAGGAAAGCGCATTTTTACGGGACGAAAAAAAAGTTCCTCTTACACGGTGATTGGAGTCGTCCGCGACATCCGGAATGTTTACTTGTGGGCCTCGGATATTCCCTATCTGTATTGGCCGCTGAAACCAGGAGAAATCGAGGGTCCGCGCAGAACCAATATATTTGTGAGGACGGCGGGGAATCCGGAATCATTCCTCTCCGTCTTGCCGGGACTGGCGCGTGAAATTGATCCGGCCGCTCCGGCCACGGCGCAATCGCTTACCGACAATCTGGCGATCTGGATATGGCCGTCGGAGATCGGCGCGGCGGTGTCGGCCGCGCTTGGATTTCTGGCGCTGGCCCTGGCCGCCATCGGGATCACCACCATGACGGGCTTTGCGGTCACGCAACGCACGAAAGAAATCGGCATTCGGGTCGCACTGGGATCCCAGCCCGGTGGCGTCGTGTGGTTGCTCGTCTGGCAGACCGGGCGCTTGGTGCTGATCGGCGCGGTGCTCGGGTTGGCCGCCGCAGTTACCGCTTCGCGAGTCCTGGAAAAGTTCCTTTACGGTTTGAGCGCCGTGGATGGCGCCGCATTCTTTGGAGTCACCATGCTGTTGGGTGGCGTCGCCCTTCTCGCCTGCTACATTCCGGCGCGCCGCGCGACGAAAGTGGATCCCATGGTGGCGCTACGCTACGAGTGATGGGTTTGAACTAAAGGGAAATGATCCATGGGAAGACTGCTGCAGGATATTCGTTACGGCCTTCGCACGCTGATTTCCGCGCCGGCATTTTCCGCCATTGCTGTGCTCACATTGGCGCTGGGCATCGGCGCCAACATCTCCATTTTCACCGTCGTGAACGCGGTGTTGTTGCGGCCGCTCCCCTTCGCACATCCCGAGCAATTGGTGCGCGTCATCGACAATCTCAACGGACCGAACGTCCGAGATATCGGGATGTCGGAACCCGAGTTGGAGGACTTGCGCGACCGCGCGGGGATTTTCGAGCAAATCACGGCGATCTTTCCGGCGAGCGCCGCGCTCACCGGAGGGGATCGGCCTGAACGCGTTGAATTGCTGGCAACGAGCGCAAGTTACTTTCATCTCCTGGGCGCGCATGCACAGCTCGGCCGCGTGTATGGGCCGGAGGATGCAGTTCCGGGTTTTTCCGACCCCGTGGTAATCAGTGATGGCCTGTGGCGGCGTCTTTTCGGTGCGGACCCCAACATTCTGGGCCGCAAGGTGCGGGTGGACACTGACCTCTATACCGTCATCGGTATAATGCCCCCCGATTTCCGGCATCCCGGACAAACCGTCCAGGGTGACGTGGAGTTGTGGGCCGCCTGTGGCTTCAGCGCGAATCCTTTTCCAACTCCGCCCCAGCGGGTGCAGAATTTCATCCCCGGCGCGATTGGCCGCTTGCGGGCGGGAATTACCCTGGAGCAGGCGCAATCACAATTGGACGCATTTGTCGCGCACCTGACGGAGATGTATCCGAAGAACTATACGGAGAAGGCGCGCTGGGGGCTGCACCTGGAATCCGTGCAGGAGAATTTGACGGGGAAAGTGCGTCCGACGCTGACGATCCTGCTGGCCGCGGTCGGGTTCGTGCTCCTGATTGCCTGCGTGAATGTGGCGAGCCTGTTGCTGGCGCGGTCTTCCGGCCGCGTGCGGGAGATGGCCATTCGGCGCGCCCTGGGCGCCTCCCGCGGACGCTTGATCCGGCAACTCCTCACAGAGAGCCTGCTGATTTCATTCGCCGGCGGGGCCGCCGCTCTTTTGGTTCTCGGTTGGCTGAAAAGCTGGCTGCTGGTAATGCTGCCCGGGGATTTGCCGCGCCTGGGTGAAGTTCAATTTGATTACCGTATCGCGGGATTTGCATTTCTGCTTTCTTTTCTGACCGGAGTGCTTTTCGGAGTCGTGCTGGCGTGGCGCATTTCGGCCGTAAATCCGAACAGCGACCTGAAGGAAGGCGCGCGGACCGGCGGGGCCAGTTTCCGGCAAAATCGGTTTCGCAGCGCGCTCGTTTCAACGGAGATCGCGCTTTCACTGGTCCTGCTGATCGGGGCGGGGCTGTTGATGCGCAGTTTCTTGAGCATGTTGCAGGTCCATCCGGGATTCGATCCCGACCGGCTGGGGCTTGCGCAGATCTGGATACCGGTCCCCAACAACCCCGCATTGAATCCTTATTTGCAGGCTCCGCAGCGCGGCGCATTTGTTTCCGAGGTTTTGCGCCGCGTGCGCGCGCTTCCCGGGGTGGAGGTTGCGGCGATGGGAAGCGGATCAACAATCCCTTTTTCGGGTTCGCGCAATTCTTTTCCGCTCATTTGGGCCGACGATCCGACCGCGGGCGGAGGCAGGATGCTGGCGGAATTCGGCGCTGTGAGCCCCGATTATTTCCGCGCATTGAAAGCTCCCCTGATCCGCGGACGGTTTTTCGAGGAAAGTGACAACGACCCCAAGGCGCGCGTGGTCTTGGTGAATGAGACATTCGTGAAGAGATATTCGCCGCAACGTGACGCGGTGGGAAGAAGCATAGATTTAGGCAGGGGAAACAATCCCATCCGCGTGGTCGGCGTCGTCGGCGACCTGCACGACGACGGTCTGGATCTTCCCGTTTCACCGCGGGTTTATTCCTGTCTCCTTCAGAATTCCGGATTTGCGATGACAGTTTATTTCCGCACAACATCCGCGCCCGGGCAATTGAACGATGCCGTGGTGAAGGCCATTCACGCCGTGGACCCAGAGCTTCCTGTTTATGGCTTGCGAAGCATGCGGGATTTGATGGCCACTGGCGCAGCGCGCCGCGCATTCGTTTTGCGCTTGATGGGAATATTTGCCGCAG
>JBGOTC010000132.1:0-8161 GCA_041476305.1 Terriglobia bacterium | reverse complement strand
TTGCACACTTCGCTGGAGGCCGCGGAGACACTGGCGAAGGAAGGGATCGAGTGCGAAGTGGTGGACCTGCGCACCATCCTCCCGCTGGACAAGGAGACCATTCTCGCGAGCGTGGCGAAAACAAACAAGCTGCTGGTGGTGCACGAAGACACGCGCACCGGCGGCATCGCAGGAGAAATTGCCGCGGTGGTCTGTGAAAGCGCGTTTGACAATTTGGATGGCCCGGTGATGCGCGTGACTTCGCTCGACACGCCGGTGCCCTATTCGCCGCCGCTGGAGGAGCATTTCCTGCCCAATGCGGAGAAAGTCGTCGCCGCGGCGCGTGAGCTGGCGAAGTATTGATGCCGGATGGATTGAGCGGACCGAAGAGTTTAGACTGAGATGAGGGGGAACCATGGCCGTTGACGTCATCATGCCCCAAATGGGCGAAAGCATTTTTGAAGGCACCATCACCAAGTGGCTGAAGAAGCCCGGTGACAAAGTGGAGCGCGATGAGCCGCTCTTCGAAATCTCCACCGACAAGGTGGACGCGGAAATCCCCGCGCCCGCCGCGGGCATCCTGAAGGAAATCAAGATCAACGAAGGCCAGACGGTGCCCATCCAGACCGTGGTGGGTGTGATTGACGCCCCCGGGTCTGCAGTCGCGGCAGCACCGGCGCCCGCTGCGAAGGCTGCTCCCGCTGCGCAAGAGGAAGAGCCTGTGCATCTTCCCGGGCCGCCGCCGAAATCCGCGCCCGCCCCGAGGAGTGAAGAGGCGCCACTGGCGCCTTCTGGACCCGCGAAAACTGTGGCGTCGGGACCTGTTCCTGCGGCGGCAAGGCCATCAGCAAGCGATGGCCGCCGCATCCACAGCTCTCCGCTGGTGCGTCGCCTCGCAAAAGAAAACAACATTGAGCTGGCATCGCTTTCCGGCACCGGCGCAGGCGGGCGCATCAGCAAGAAGGACATTCAGGGCGCGATCGCTGCGGGCGGTGCGCGCCCCGCAGCGGCAGGAATGCCGCCTGCTTCCGGCGGGACCGCGGCACATGCCACGCTCGAAAACGCAGTGCCGCGCGAGCGCATCTACTTTGGCCGCTACGATGTGCAGCCCATGTCCGTGATGCGCCAGAAGATCGCCGAGCACATGGTGATCTCCAAGCGCGTGTCGCCTCACGTCTATTCTATTGATGAAGCGGACATGAGCCGCGCGGCCGCCGCGCGAGCCGCCTCCAAAACGGATTTCGAGACGCGTTACGGGGTGAAGCTCACCTTCATGCCGTTCTTCCTGAGCGCCGCGGTGGAAGCCTTGCGCGCCTTCCCCATGGTGAACGCATCCGTGGACGGCACGAAAATTGTCCTGCACCAGGAAATCAATATCGGCGTGGCGGTGGCCATCGAGAACGGTCTGATCGTGCCGGTGGTGCGCAACGCCGAGGAAAAAAACTTCCTGGGCCTGCAGCGCGCGGTGAATGACCTGGCCGAGCGCGCCCGCACCAAGAAACTCAAGCCCGAGGAGGTGCAGGAGAGCACCTTCGCCATCACCAACCCGGGAGTTTTCGGCGGCTTGATGGGACTGCCGGTCATCAACCAGCCGAACGTGGCCATCCTGGGCATCGGCGCCATCCAGAAGCGGCCGGTGGTGATCGAAGACGCCATCGGCATCCGCTCCATGGTGTACTTGACGCTTTCCTACGATCACCGCTGCGTGGATGGAGCGACGGCGCACCAGTTCATGGGCAAGTTGAAGTCCGTGCTCGAGGATTGGAACGAGCCGCTGGTTTAGCCAAAGCGCATCTGAGACTCGAGGCAGTTCGAGGAGTTTGAAACAAGAATGGCTGGCCCACAATCCGGGCCAGCCATTTGTTTTTCCTGCACGTCCATTCCACGCGCTCGCTGCGCCTTTCTGATCCGGGCCTCTTGTTATTGGATCAGCGGGTGCAGTTGATGCGCCCAGGCCGGCAAACGCGAGAGCGGCACCACGGGGATCTGTTTTTTGTCCAGGAGTTCGGAGACGAACCGGTGCCTTTTGTTTTCTTCGGGGCGCGGCTCCACTTCCGTGATGGCCGCGAACTCCACCTTCTTTCCCGTCGCGCGGATCGCATCCGCGGTGTAGGCCAGCACCTTGGCCTGCGCCGGATCGCGCGCCAGCGCCAAAGAGTGGATGAAACCCACCGTGCCGTTGCGGCGGTAGGAATAATCCAGCCGTAGCGGGTCTCCCGGCGAAGTGTACTGGTCCACGCGCACGCTCCGCGCGAGTTTGGGCCACAATCCCACGGTGCGAAACACCTGGTTGGCGTGCGCGCGGATGTCGCTCCGGCTGCCGGCCGTTTCCGCCGCGGCGGCGCGCCTGCGCGGCGGCGCGACGTGTTCGGCATAAAGGCGCTCGAGCTCGACGTCCAGGTCCGCGGCCAGGAGGCCTTTCTGCGGACTGAATTGCACCGCATTGGAAAGAGTCTGGTCGAGTTTTGCGATCCACTGGGCCAGCTCCTTCTTGTGTTCCGCGAGCGAGTTCTCGAGGAACGCCGGGAGGCCGCGCAACAGTGTTTCGTCGGCCGAGGGATGCAGGCGCCGCACCCGGGCGAATTCCGATTCCTCCTCGATCAGGCGCACGCGGAACCGCGCGTCACCGGGTTCCTGCAGTACCACGCCGATGTTGACCCACTCATCGCGGATCAGATTCGGCGTGTAGCGGATCACGTGGTAGGCGAATGGATTCAGATTTGCCTCCGTCATACTTCACCTCCAATTTGGAAAAGGTTGCCGTGAGGATTTCTTTGCCTGCTCGATCTGCTCGCGCACGCGCACTCGCCGCCGGTCCAGCCGCCCCAGCAAGGCATAAAGCGCGTCGATGTCATGCCCATACCATTCCGGGGGAATCTGCTTGGCGGCACTGTCCAGTTCATCGGTGGTGATGCCCTTCTCCAACCGTCCGAGCCAGGTCTCAAACGACGCCATGCCCTTCACGGAATCGTACACGCGTTGCCGTGCGTACAAGCCGCGCAGCGGCGCGTCGGGAAAATCCCACTCCCCGGCGTTGAAGCAGAATCCCTGGTCAATCATCTGCGCCTGGTACCGCGACCTCCCCGGCTCGCGGAAAAAAATCGCCTGCCGCCCGTTGGTGTTGCAGGTCCACTTGTCGAAAACCAGCATGCCCAGAAAATCCTCCAGGTTCTCTACGTCCGCCAGCGTCTCATCCGGCAGAAAATCAAAGACCGATAACTCGGCCGGATCCCCCGGATAGCGCGACCCGAACTGCAACCCGGCGCGGCACGGAGCCCTTGAAACGCCCACCTGCATGACCAACTCGTCGGTCAACTGGATGAGCTCCTGTTTCACTTCGACCACTGCATACTCCGCCGCGCGAACCCCTAACATCCTCACCAGGATGGTTCCCAGCAACTCGTTCACCAATACCCGAGTATGCTGGGGATTATTCTGGAATTTCACCACGTAATAGCCGCCATCATCGCAACGCATCAGGTGGGATTGCGCGCCTCCCCGCATGCGGCGGATGTGTTGCACGGCTAGCGGCATGGCCGCCTATGCTATCGGCGGTTTACGAATGCGGCAAGTGTAGATTCTTAATTAACCCCTATCCGCCAAATGGTCCCAATGGAGGGAGTGAGAATGTACCGGAGTGGAACCTGATACGGGAATCCCCAAGACAGAGACGACCAAAACAGGATCGCCAAAACCAAAACAGACTCTGCGCCGCAAAAAAAGGATGCCCGGAAGGTCATCCCGGGCATCCGGTAAATCTGAATCCTGAGTTAACGCCGCCGCCGCTTTGATTTCTTGCCCCGCACTTTCTTCCCGTTTTTGACTTTTCTCCTTGGGGCGGCCTTCCGGCGCGGCTTGGATTTTCTTGCCGGCTTCCTCGCTCGCTTCTTTGACTTTTTCGACTTCTGACCCTTCCTCGTTTTTCTCGCCAAACCCGATCGGCTCAGCGGCTTGGGTGGAGGGGGCGGCGCGATGGGGAAACCTGGCCGTTCCTCGACCACCAGTTCCTCGGTCTCTTCATCCACAATCTCTTCGCCGGCGGTTTCGTCGTCGTCATCGTAGCGAGGCAGCTCGTCGTCTTCGGCGTCATCATCCATGCGAAATTTCATGGTCTCCTCCATCCGGTGGCGCCCGATTGGCTGCCAATCGAGCCCGCGTTCATCTCCGGCGCGATTACTTAACGGAGTCTTTCGTCTTTGTCAAGGGCGCAAGTTCATTGCCCCGCCTGGCGAATTATTTCCGCCATCCAAGACCCCGCCCTGAAAGGAGGGATTGTGGATAACGGTATCCCACTGAAAAAACAGCACTTAACGCGAAAGGACAGCATTCCACTTAGTGCGGCGGAAGAATCATCAACTGGTCGCCCACCTGCAGCGGCCGCGTGAACAAGAACTTATTTGCGGCGCGCAACGCCTCCGCCGTCGTCCGATACGTCTTGGCAATGGACCACAGCGTCTCACCGGGTTCAACCTTGTGCACCACAGCGGCGGCAGGCGGAGCCGCCTGTGGCGGTGCTGCAGTCGCCACCACTGTCGGTGTCACCGGTGCGCTCGTCCCCGGCGCCGCCGCGCGGGAATGTGCAGCCATCCCGCCGGGATAAACGCGCAACCGCATCCCCCGCGAAATCCTTCCCCCCGTCAGATGATTCCACTTCACGATGTCTTCGGCGGTGACGCTGAACTCCTCCGCGACTCCCGCGACGGTATCGCCCTTCCGCACGCGATAGTAGGTGAGTTTGCCGAGTGCCATGTCCGGCCCGGTAACCGCGGGAATAATCAACTTCTCCCCGGTCGGAAGCGGGGCATGGCTGTCTAGTCCGTTGGCGTCCGCAATCGCCGCCGCGGTCACGCGGAATTTCCGCGCCACTTCCGTCAGCGTCTCTCCTTCTTCAATGCGGTGCAGGCGCCAGCTCACCCATTTTTCCTGGGGAATGTCGGCGATCTCCGCGAGAAAGCGTTCCGCCGTGCCCGCCGGCAGGCGCAGCTCATAGCCCGGGTCATTCGGCGTCACCATGCGCAGCAGTTCGGGATTGAGCGCGCGAAGCTCCAGCACATCCACATCAATCGTTTCCGCCACCAGACGCAAATCAATGGGGCGCCCCGGCTTCACGCTGTCCGCCATCCGCACCGGCTCGGGAGTCAGTTCGATCCCATAACGCCCGGGGTCCTTGGCGATCAGCGTCAGCGCAAGAATGATCGGGACATAGTTGCGCGTCTCTTTCGGCAAGACGTTCCGCTTGTAGAGCTCCCAGAAATCCGCGTAGCCGGTGCGCTCGATGGCTTTCTGCACATTCCCCGGTCCCGAATCATAGGCCGCCATGGCCAGGTACCAGTCCCCGAATAAATCGTACAGGTCGTGCAGATGTTTCGCCGCCGCTCGCGTGGACTTCAGCGGGTCCTGCCGCTCGTCAATCCACCAGGTGTGGTGCAGCCCGTATTCCCGCGCGCGGCCGGACATGAATTGCCACAACCCCACGGCGCGCGCCTTGGAAACCGCCGTGGGCTGGAAGGCGCTTTCCGCCTGCGCCATGTAGATCAAATCGTGCGGCAGACCCTCTTCGTCCAGGACCTGCTCGATCATCGGTCGGTAGCGGCCGGCGCGGCGCAATCCGGTTTCGACAATGGCGCGCCCGCGTGGCGTCTGGAAAAAATTGAGATAAACAAGGACATACTCATTCACGATGAGCGGGAAATCGTGCGGCAATCCGGCCAGCTCGCGTTCCGCGCTTGCCGCCAGTTTCGGGTCCAGGCTTCCGGGAGCGGGCACGCCGATCTCCGGGATTTGGTCAATCGGCGCGGCCTCCGCCTTCAGTTCGGAGAACCCGTCGCCTTCACGGAAGGCGGCGAACTCCTGGCTGCTGACCGTGTCCACGATGCGCTGAAACGCGGCCAGCAACCGCGGGTCGCTCTTGAGATCCAAACCGCTCCCCAGCAGCGTGTCCACCGCGAGATCAAAATCCTGCCGCGCCTTCGTCAAATGCCCGGCGCGGAAATCCTGTTGCCCGGCTTCAAACGCCCACATGGCATAGGAAAGAATCGAATCCACTCCGGAGGGCGGCGCCGGATCGATCAAACCAACAGGCCGTGTTGGAAGCGGCAAGGATGAAAGAACAGCGCGGCTGGAAGGCGGAGTGGCCTGCTCCGGAACGGGCTTGATTTCCGTGGGCCGGACTTGTACGGCGTGCTTCGCGGTGTCATCGCAGCCGGCGGCGCCCAGGAGGCAGAGAAATGCCGCGAGGCAATAGCTTACCGGCAGCTTGGAGAGGTTCCGCATCGCGCCGCATTCCGAGGCCTTCGACGAATGGGAAGGTTGGGCCTCTTGGATTAGACGGTCGTTCCGCACACCCGGTCAACCGCATAGTTATGCTAGGCGGGATAATTTGGGAGGTCAACTCCGAAGGGCAATCTCGGGTAACCCATTAAAAACAAAACGTACTAGCGCGCATCCGTTGTAACGGTTCTCCACGCACGCGCTTCAGGCCAGCGCCTGGCGAAGGTCCTCAATCAGGTCGGCGGCGTCTTCCAGCCCGACCGAAAGCCGCACCGTGCCCGGCTCGACTCCCGCCGCAGCCAGCTCCTGGCGGCTCATCTTGTAATGCGAGGTATAGATCGGCAGAACGGCGAGCGACTCCACGCCGCCCAGGCTTGCCGCCATCAGGAAAAGTTGCGTCCGGTCGCAAAAGCGCCGCGCCGCGGAGACGCCGCCCTTCATGTCAAACGCCATCATCGCGCCGTACCCGCTCATCTGCCGCTTCGCGAGCGCATGGTCCGGATGCGTCGGCAAACCGGGGTAATGAACGCGCGAGACTTTTGGATGCCGCGCAAGATACCGCGCCACGGCCATGGCCGTCGCGCACTGCTGCTTCACGCGCGGTTCCAGCGACTTCATCCCGCGAATCAGGAGATAGGCGCCTTCCGGGTCCATTGAGCCGCCCAGATAAATAATCATCTGGCGGACCTTGTCCACCAGCGACTTCCTTCCCGCCACCGCGCCGCCAATCAAGTCGGAATGTCCACCCAAGTATTTCGTTGTGCTGTGGGCCACCAAGTCAAATCCAATTTCGATGGGCTTTTGTAGCACGGGCGAGGCGAACGTATTGTCCACGATGGAAACGAGTTTGAAGCGGCGCGCCAGTTGAACGGCCCTCTTCAAATCAACAACGCGCAGCGTTGGATTGGTCGGTGTCTCGGTGTAGAGAACCCTGGTGCGGCCATTCACCAGCCGCTCCACGCCCGCCAGATCCGTTTCCACGTGATGGACGCGAATACCCAGCCGCGGAAAAATATCGCGCAGCAGGCGATAACTGCCGCCGTAGAGTTGCCGGGTGGCGATCAATTCATCCCCGCTCGATAGGTTGGCCAACAGCGCCGAAGAGATCGCCGCCATGCCGGAGGCGGCGACCACTGCCGCTTCGGTGTGCTCCAGCGCCGCAATCTTCGTTTCGGCGACCGTCAGCGTCGGGTTCCCGTAACGCGTGTAGATGTAGGCCTTGCTCTTGCCCTCGGCCCAGCGCTTCATCTCCGCTGTGCTGGAAAACGTAAAAGTGGACGAGCGCACGATGGGAGTGCTGACCGGCCCGCCGATCCCGTGGTGCGGCTCACCGGCGTGTATGGCGCGTGTCGAATCGCTCCAACCCTTTTTCTTTTTGTCTTTCATGGGAAACCTATCTGCCGGGCACACGATACTTCCGGCGGCCTGCGGCCAAAAAGCAATTCTCTCCAACGGCTCGCCGCGAACAACGTCCAAATTGGTACAAAAATTCTGGTCTTCAAGCCAATATGGCGCGCCCGGAGGCTGGCCCTGCCATCACACTTCCTCTTCCACTTCCACGCCGGCTCGAGAGGCCTTCGCCTGCGCAATGATTTTCTCCGCGATTTCGCCGGGCACAAAATCGTAATGCCAGAATTCCATGTGGTAACTGGCGCGTCCCTGCGTCATGGAGATGAGGTCGTTGGCGTAGCTCAGCATTTCGGAAAAAGGCACATGCGCCTTGATGACCACGGTCGTGCCGCGCACCTCGCTGCCGCTGATTCGCCCTCGCCGTGAACTCAAGTCGCCCATTAAATCTCCGGAATACTGCTCCGGCGCCGCGATCTCCACATTCATGATCGGCTCCAGCAGCGCGGGCTTGGCCTGTTTCATGCATTCCTTGAAGGCCAGTGAACCGGCAATCTTGAAGGCC
>JBGOTC010000131.1:0-8175 GCA_041476305.1 Terriglobia bacterium | reverse complement strand
TTGAAGAGCTGGGCCAGCTCGACCCTTCTCTGCGCAGCGTATGTTTGCTTCGCGACGTCGGGAATCTCTCGACGGAGGAGACCGCGGAGCGGTTGGGGCTGACTCCGCAAGCGGTGCGGACCCGGTTATTCCGAGGCCGCCTCAAGTTGCGCGAGCGTTTGCGCTGTTTTTTCCACGCACCTCAAACAGCATCACGCACCGCGCTCCCTGAGGCAGCCTGCGGCGACTATCTTTCTTCCTGCATCCAATCCAGCAAATTGTTACTTGGTCGGCGCCTTCTTCGGCGGAGGAGGCGGCGGAATCATGTAGTCGCCTTCCACTTGTCCCGTCGCCGAACCATCTTCTGCGATGTGAACTGTGTACGTGCCCTTACCCTTCACTCCCTTGAGCTTGCCGGTTCCGGAGGTGTACCACCATGTTCCTGTAACATCCCCCGGCTTGCCGTCCTTCATAGCCGCATTGCCCTTGTAGGAAACGTAGATCTTGTCGCCGTTGTCCATGTTGGAGAGGTGCCATCCACTGACCATCATCTTGCCGCCGGCCATTTCTACCATCTCGCCGGAGGCGCCGTTTTTCGTACTGAGACCTTCGAGCACCATTCCCTTCGACCAGGTGCAGGTGTATTTCTGGGTCATCATCATGTGGCCCGGACGGTCCCCAACTTCCATCGCTGCCGAAGCCTCGGGCTTGGTGCAATTCAACGTGCCGGAGGTCTTCGTCTGCGCTCCCGCGGCGCCCACCAGCAGAAGGGCAAGACATACTGCTCCGAAAATCCGTGCTTTCATTGCGTCTCCTCCAAGATTTGAGATTTGCCTCGTTACCACCGGCTCCCTCGAATTGTGAAACGCAGTTTCATCGTGGGATGAAATGCGCCGCGTCGGGGTGCCGTTTGGCGCATATTCCGCCGTTTCTCCACCCAAGTCAACGGGGGAGTTATGGAGTCCGCGAGCGCGGGCGGCGCGGAAACCAGCGCGAGACATTGCGGCAATATTCCTTGTACGAATCGCCGAATCTCTCGCGCAGTGTCGGCTCCTCATACCACAATATGAAGCTGTGCTCCGCCAGAAACATCGCGCCAACCAGCAGAATCATGGAAATAGAATGTTCGACGAGCGCGAAGCCCAGCAACAGTGTGCCACCGCCCAGATACATCGGATTGCGCACCCACCTGTAGGGGCCCACGGCCACCAGTTTCCGCGGCGCATCAAGAGGCATGGGCGTCCCTTGCCCGCGCACTGTAAATGTAGCCACACACGTTAAGGCGAATAATCCTCCCAGCGTCATCAGGACGATGCCCGGCAAGAGTGTTTCAGGCGGAAGTGTGATTCCCCACAAGGGGTCATAACGTCTCAGCCAGAGCGCGATCCATCCCCAAAGGGCGATAAATCCGGCGGTGTAAACGAGCGATCGAAATGCATCGAATAGGGTTCGCATGGAATATTGGGCGCCAGAGTATCCGCCCTTGTAATTGACCGGCTTTGCTTTGCTTCGTGAACCCTTCGTCTACCAGGAACAAATGCTAGGGTTGTGATCCCGAAGACAAAGGTGACTCCAAGAATGTGTGTGGGGTCACAACTTGAATGCCTTGAAAAGGATTGAGCACAAGAAGGTCAAGATCACCTGTAACGATATGGGTTGCTTGACCACTTACCGCCAGTTCAAGGAACTTGTTGTCCTTCGGGTCACGGCACGCCGTTATTTGTGTATTCACATCCACCCACTGGACCTCGCGCGTCAGTGCGGCCAAGAAGTCCCGGATATCTTCTTCATCGACATAGGGACGGAACCGCTTCCTGGTCAAGACTTCGTAAAGCTCGGCGAGGGTCGCAAAGGAAAGCAGGACTTTCCCTTCTCGGATCGCGACGTCAAGCGCCTGACGTGGCTTGGATTCAGAAAGGAGCAGCGCACTGATGAGGACGTTTGTATCAAAGACGCAACGCAACTACGCGCCTTTCAGAATGGAGTCCAATATTTCCGGCGACAGCCCCCGAGCCCTCGCCTTCTTGCCGGCTTCGTCTAGGACTTGACGAAGTGATGGGAATTCCCCGGCGGCGAGGTCTCGCAGCCACAGGCTCACAATTGCCTGCATCTTCCGCTTTTCCTCGGCGGGGGCGGAATCGTATGCACGCGCTGTTTGTGGATCGAGGGGAATCGTAATTGTCGTGTTTGGCATGGCGTTAACCTTCCATGATTGTACGGCAATCGCTTGCTGGTGGCCACAGATTGCGCACGGCTTGATACCCTGGAATTTCCGTCGACGAGATGTCCCCTCCCGCGCAGGGCTTCAGAAACGGCTCAAACGCCTCGCGCAGCATAGCTTTATATTTCTCCCGGTCATAGCCATACCATCCGTTCCACACCGCATAGGCTTTCACGCGGTCATTCGGCACGCTGGCTTTGGAATCGATAATGATGTACTCCACGGTCTGCCCCGGGCGCAAGCGCACACCGCCGCCATAGAGTTGCTGCGCGGCGATGGCCGTCAAATTCGCTTTCTGATATTCGCGCGGCTCGCGCGTCATGCGTTTGCTGATGATCAAATCCGCGACGTCCACCGCGCCGCTATCCAGGTTTTCCTCGTAGCGCCGCAGCAGTTCGCGCGCCTCCACAAGTTTCTGGCAGTAGCCATCGTAGTCATGCGCCTCCGCCAGGATTTCCAGCGCCTGTTTCTGCATGCGCGCGATCAAGGGAGCCGTGTCATGCCGGCGCGATTCCAGCCCGCGCACCTTCAGGTTCCCTTCCTCGCTGACCGCGAAGAATCGGTTGGGTACCGGGACACTTTCAAACTGTGTGGACGGCAGAAAAACGATGTAGCGGTAAATGGCTTCGATATCCAGGGGGAGTTCGGTGAGCGTTTCAATTTCGCGCGCCAGCAGTTCGTAATCCGCGCGCGAGGCCCCGGCTTTCCGCACGTATAAAGAGTCCACCAGCGCATGCACCACTTCATAGCCGCGGTTTTCAGCGGTCTCTTTGGCCAGCAAAAGCGTTTCGCGCGCCACGGCATTGATGGCCTCATGCGCTTCAATTTTTCCGAAGCGCGCGTTCTTGTAACCGGTATAGCCGAAGCAGCACACCAGCAGCCACTTCAGCGATTCCCGCCGCAATTTATAATGCGGCGCTTCGGCGGCGGGCGCGTCGCGCAGCAGCTCCTTCAATTTCCTGCGCTTGCGGATGAGCAGCTCCACCACCCGGCTGGTGATCCCCCGCCGCCGCCGGCAGATGTGGTAGCCCAGCTCCGGCACCACCGGAGCATCGGCGCAGCACGAACAGTTCACCGTCTCCGGCGAAATATTGCGGCGCGCCATGATGCTGGGATACTCGCTGACGAAATCCAGTTCCGCGACATTGGTGAAAAATCCCAGCTTGGGGACGAACACCAGCCCGCCGCGATCGGCCTTCAGAAGTTCCGCGGGCGATTTCGGATCCTCCGGCTCCGCTTTCTGCTCGGGGATCAGCACGCCATCGCGGTACGCGAGTTCCATCTGCATGTAGGAAATGCCCGTGCCGGTGGTGGTGCGCGAAGCGTATTGCACGGGGAGCTTGGTGACACGCGCCAGTTCCCACAGCCCGGACAAATCACATTTTTCCGCGATGAAGGAGTTCTGCGTGTCCACGTGCAAGCGGCCGAAGAGCGTGGTGGCGCTGTTCTTGAACAGGATGCGCCCGTAGCTCATGTAACTTCGCGCCTTGCTCTGCGCGATTTCCGCGTCTGGGTCGCGGTTCAGCGGCAGCGCGAGATGCAGCTGCGCCGCCTGCTTCTGCAAGAGCGGCAGGATGGTGGCGTCGCCCCAATCGGTGAGCAGCAAATCCGGGTCGTGCTGCTTCAGGAGATGCAGGAAGGAATCGGCGGCGGGCTCGCCGGATTCGTCCAGTTCATATTCCCTGCCGCCCACTTCGATTTCGATGGCGGTCTGGCGGCCGTGCGCGGGATCAATCCGCGAAAGCCCGCCCAGGCGGATGCGCATAATCTCAAAGGGCGGATGCTGGTAATCAATCGCCCACTCGTTGTCGCGGGATTCCAGCGCCAGCACGCGGTTTTCAGCGTCCACTTCGATTTCCACTTTGGCGAGTGGAAAAATATTGCGCTCCCAGCAATAGAGCGAAGCCAGCATCAAATCGCTGTTGTAAAGCCTGAGCGCGGAATCGAAACGGTGTACCCAGTGCGCCCAGGAAGAATATTCGTTGGGATGTTTTACGCTGACTTCCACAACCGGAAGCTGTTTTCTTTCCCAGATCTCCGTGCGCTCCGTGAGCCGCGCCGCGACCGCGCCGCTCTTTTGTGCGAGTGCGCCATGGAGCCGGCGCAATCTCTCCGGCGATCCGGAAACGCAGAAGCTCGGCGTGAAGCGGTCAAGCAGTAGGTGGCGTTTCTGGTCCGGCTCCATCAACCACAACTTCATCCCCTGCGGGCTGGGGTAAAGGTCGAAGATCCATCCCTGAAGTCGCATGAGGTTTCTCTTTCTGGGAAACGGCCTGTTCCAGCGCATCCAAACGCTTTTCCTGGTCCAGCGCGATGGAGAGCAGGATGGATTGCATGGGGTCGTCGTCGCACTGGTAGGTGGCCGCCTGTGTGTAGCGACGCACGTGCAGGAAGAGGCGGTCGAAATATTCCTGGTCCTCGCGGCGCAGCGCGCGGCGGAACTTCCCCCACCGCGCGGTGGCTTCCTCGATTAATTGCCGGAATGTGGGGACGGTGCGGCCCATGCGGATTCCTCAACTCAACACAACGCGCGCGGCTTTACACGCGGCATTGCATCCGACAGCGGCTCTAGCGACGGTGCAGGAGGCAGCGCGGAACCCAGTACAGAAGAAGGTGCCTTCTCTTCCACCAGCGCGAGCTCCCCGCCCTCCCGCTCCGTGAATCGCCAGGTCGCGTCCGCTTGCGCCATCAGCATCTGAAAGAATTTTTGCCGTGGCGTGCGGAAGGATGCGGCATCGGAGAAAACCGCCACCGGCAGGCGGCCCCGCGCCAGCGTCCGCACCGCGTCCAGCGCCTGATAAAACGAAGCGGCGGCCTCGCGCTCGCGGACGTCCTCGTCGAAATACAAATCCGGAAACGCGGTGACCACCACCGCCGCGGCGGGAAACTTTTCCAGGAATCGCGGCACACGCACCAGCAATTCCGTCAACTGGAAGCAGGTGAACGCGCGCGCCACGCGGATCTGCTGGTTGAAAACGTTGGTGCCCCGGCCGGCGCGGCGTGCAAAACGCGCCACCAACAAGGGGTCAAAGCGGTTGCCGCCGTCGAGGCACAAAACATTTTTCCCTTCGGCGATCAATCGCGGAAGAAAATAATGGAACAGCCGCGGCGCCTGTGGATGCCCGTGGAACAGCGCCAGACCGCGCTCCGGGAGCGCCCACGCTTTCCGCGACGCTGTATGAACGGCTGCTGCCGGGATGAGGTGTGAAGCCATGACGATGGGCGATGACGGGTATTGAACTCGTGCATGCTGGAGATGAGCCTAGGCGAATAAATAGCGAAAGTCAACGCTTGACATTCGCTTTTTGTTCGCCTACGCTCTTCCCTGGTAGAGGAAACGGGAGGCGAGCGCGGCGCGCGGTTCCATTGTCCCAGTGGCTCTCACGGACCGCCGCTTCGCCCGCCGAACTAATGACCCAGGCGAAACCGATGCTCTTCAATTCCAACCATTCGCGCACTCGATTTCCACAGTTTGAATGCAAGGGAACAGAAAAATATATTGTTCCGGGGTAACTACTAATTGATATTGTAAATGAACAAATGACCCCTTCTGAATCACTTGGAACCGACGGATTGATCGTCCGTGATAGTGGACCGTGGGCTGAAGAAAAACTTTATTATCTTGACCATTACCTCAGTATTTTTTCTGTTGGGATGAAAAAGAAGTGGCCAGGAAAACTCTACTATATCGACCTCTTCGCGGGTCCAGGCAAATGTCGAATTCGTGATACCAACAAAGAAATTGATGGTTCACCACTGATTGCTTTGAAATATGACTTTGAAAAGTACTTCTTCTTTGAGGCAGACCCCGAGTGTTTTGATGCACTATGCAAAAGAATAGAAAAGAGAGCTCCCGACAAGCTGCAGAAGACTGTAATCATACCGGGTGATTGCAATCAAGAAATTGATGAGGTGAATCCCCCTTCCCCTCCAAACCTCGGAGTAGCATTCATCGATCCAACAGGACTATCTCCACTGTCCTTCGACACAATCCGCAAAATGACGCGGAGTCGTAAGATAGACTTGATCATAAATTTCCACGAAGGCATGGGGATCCGCATGAATCTTCATCAGTATCTTCAAAAAGAAGACCAGAGTGCATTGACGACATTCTTAGGCAGCGAACGGTCGATAAGAAAGCTTCAAGAGACACCATCTTCGATTGATCAGGCTTGCCGAGAGATTGCGAACGAGTATTTGGAAAACCTCAGACACCTCGGCTATTTGGCTTTTGACAACGACAAGATTCCAGTCAACGCGGATCGGAATACACTATTGTATTATTTGCTTTTCGCAAGCAAACATCTCCAAGGCACCAGGTTTTGGCGGAATATTACCGTCATCGGTCCACATGGGCAGCGCAAGTTGCCGGGGTTATGATGCTTACAGGGACTAGAGGGTCAAATTTTATCCGCCAATTCGGTGGGCCAGGCGAAGACACTCAAATCGTCTGCTTCCGATTCTGGCAACTTGTTGTGGCGGGAGGCTGCCCCTATCGATGTGCATATTGCTTTCTGCAAACGGTACCTTGGTTTCGGTTCCGTCCAGACGAGCTATATGGTCTGGTGTACACCAACACGGACGACATGGTTTCCGAAATAGTGGAATGGTTGGCTGACCCGAATCCCAAGATGATGATCGCCGGAGAACTTCAGGACGGCCTTGTATTTGACTCTGCCTATAAGAAGGTAACCGGCACACCGTTGACCCATTTGATTGTTCCGCTCTTTGCAGCGCAGAAACGCCACCGATTAATATTTTTGACAAAGTCCACGCAGATCCAACATGCGCTTGAGCTACCTCCCACGCCGCAGGTGGTGTTCTCCTGGTCGGTAAACGCCGAAGAAGTTGGAAGACGATGGGAACATGGGGCTCCACATCCCTCGGAGCGTTTTGCGGCTGCGGAGCAAATGAAAGAAGCTGGCTGGCCTATCCGATTCCGCCTTGATCCCATGGTTCCCTACCCAGATTGGAAGCATGGATATGCGGAGGCGATTAAGAGGATCAACTCGCTTTCGCCGGAAATGGTGACGCTAGGGGCTCTCCGCGCAACTTCATACAATGGCCTACGCAATGCGTCGAAGGCGAACGAGCGTGACGACAGTATTTTCGACTACTTGACGAAGCAGAAAGACCCGTCGGGTTTCAAATTTCGCATTCCATTCGACACACAGGTGGAATTGTTCAGATTCGCAATCGAGCGGCTAAGACCCACAATCACTCCGGCGCTCTGCAAGGAAGACAAGGCCCTGTGGAAAGCTCTTGGAATGAAGTTTGACGGCTGCCATTGCCTGCTTGGCAAGAATGATGTAATCACCAAAGAACGTAACAAAGAAATGAAGATCGCCCGTGTTCCAGCTCCGACCGTGCCCTCAAGCTCAGCATTACGCGTGCTTTCCTGACACACAACCTTTCTTTACCAACGGCTACATCCCCCGGCCGCCGCCTGAGGGCGCCTGCGTGGAAATCACAAAATCCTTCGGCGGCGTCACGCCCCGCAGATACTTCACAAAATAGTCCCAGCGCCGCCGCACCAGATAAAGATTCGGCCCTTCCCCGTGCGCCATGTTGGGCACGAAGAGCATGTCGAAATCCTTATTGGCTTTCATCAGCGCGTCGGCGAAGCGCATGGTCTCCACGGGATTCACGTTGTCATCAATGTCGCCGTGCTCGAGCAACAGGTGCCCCTGCAACCGTGGAGCCATGGTCACGTTGGAATCGTTCACGTAGCTTTCGTCCACCGGGTAGCCCTGGAACGCTTCGTTCCACACCGCCTTGTCCAGCCGCGGATCGTGATCCCCAGAAGTGGAGACGCACACTTTGTAAAACTCCGGGTAAACCAGCATCGCGTGCGCGGAGCCATAACCTCCCGCCGAGGTGCCGTAAATTCCCACGCGAGTCAGGTCCATGTAAGGATATTTCGCGGCCATCTGCTTGATGAGAGAAACGTGGTCTTCAAATGCGCCGCCGAGGTT
>JBGOTC010000130.1:0-8177 GCA_041476305.1 Terriglobia bacterium | reverse complement strand
GATGTGATACCGGAGCAATCTCAAATTTAGAAAAGTCAAAGGGGACTGGAGCGTGTTCGGGTTTGGCCTCCGGTTCGCCTGTGGAGAAGGATTCCTGCGCCGGAGCCTGATCTTGCGGAAGCTCTTCGAGATCGGTTTCATGGACGGTCGAGATTTGCCACGGCGTTGAAACGGCGGGCTCGGATTCCAACACTTCTTCGTGCGGCGCGGGAGCAGCCGGAACATCCGGCTCCCAGTCCTCACGCGAGATGACTGTGTGGCTGAACTCGTCGTGGTCAGCGCTTTCCATAGCCGGTGGTTCTTCTGTGATTAATTCGGACTTGCTCTGCTCGATGGCGGGCGGCGCATAATGCATAGCCGCAAACCGATCCAGAGGTTCCACGATGGTCTCTTCTTCCGGGCGAGTGGCTTTAGGAGGCTCGATGGTCCAGGCTTTTCCGAACGTGCCCCGCAATGATGTGATCGGCTCGGATTCAATGGCATCAGGGATTGCTTCCTCAACGTGGTCCAACGAAGGAACGAGGGGTGACCAGGAGTCTGAATTCCCAAATTCGTTGGAGCGTTCCTGCTGTGCGGTCTCGCTGCGAAATGCTGGCTCCGAGCTCGCAATCAAAGGCTCTTCGGCATCAGTTTCCGGGACTGCTTCAATCACGCTGCTGAAGGCCGATGCGCCTTCACGGTCACTCGCGGCAAGCTGGTCATCCGGAAGAGTGAAACCCTTAAACGACGGCTCTTCCTCCACTTCCACCGGGGTTGGAATTTCGAAAGGAGTTTGTACCGGCGCAGGGCTTGGCGCCGAAATTCCCCTGGCTGGCGCGGAGGCCTCTGCCTGCACCGCGACTGGAACCAGGACCGGGGCCGAACTCTTTGCCAGGAGTTCCTTCACCAAATTAATGAGCGGCTCGGCGGGCACAAAAGGTTTCTTCAGGACGCCATCCGCTCCGACGCGGCGGGCCTCCGGTTCATCGAAGGGATCGAAGGCTCCGGCCAAAAGTACGACAGGAATATGGGAGAGGCGAGTATCTTGTTTTACAAGCTCGCAGACTTCATACCCGCCACGAACGGGCATGAAAATATCCGCCAGTACCAGGTCCGGGACAATCTCACGCGCCTTGCGGATGGCCGCTTCACCGTTTCCGACAGCGACGACATCAATGTCTTCACTCTCGGCCTTCAGGGCGAGCGTGACCATTTTCTGGATGTTGCTATTGTCGTCGGCGATGAGGACCGTGGGCACGGATGGCTCCTGGCGACATTCCGAGACAGAATGCCTCCGAATCATTCGTAGCACCTGGATATAGGTGAGTCAACCAGCTTGAGGGACAGGTGTTATGCAGAGGGGCACTGCCTGTACCTAGGTACAGGATGCGGAGGGGAGGCACGGTGACCGGACCTAGGCGCGCCTACCAAGGAATGAGCCTCCGCAGACCCTTTTTCTTGCTCGATGATTCTTTTCCGGTTTCCGGTTTGCAATCGGGAGTCTTACCATCCTTCGGGGGCGTGGCTTGCTTGCCCTGCTTATCGTTTGCGGGGCACGGTTTTGGCGTTGTCGTTTGCGAGCCGGGTTGCGGAGTGCCTCCCGACGTGGAGGGTGGCGGTGACGCTGAGTTTGGAGGATTGGCAGGCGGCGTTGCGGGCGCTCCTGTGCCGGGTGCAGGAGGGGTGGCTGATCCTGGATTCGTGGCCGAGCCGCGACCAGGAGCCGGAGGCTCGACAGTGGCCGTGCTTCCCGGAGGAGCGCTCGTCCCTGCCGGAGTCCCGCCGCTCGCCCCGCCCGAGGCTCCTCCTGCACCACTCGCTCCTCCGGTAAGTGTCATCCCCTTCAACGCAGCATTAAAAGTTTCCATACCGCTTGCGTCATCCGGGGGATCCAGGTTCGGCGCGCCGACTTTTGATGCCAGTGAGACGTCGGGTCCGCTGTGGACCATTCCCGTGACATGGCCCATGAAGGCGGAGCGATTGCGAGTCAATTCCTGATTCTGCTGCATGCGGGCGAGAGCCGCAGGATCCGGTTGAGGGATCGGCACTCCGAGTTGGGTGAGCTTTTCCTTCGCGTTAGACACGCGGGGAGACAATGGGTAATCTCTGACAATGCGCGCGTAGAATGCGCCTGCGGTCGGGTTCTGCTTGTTCTTCTGATAAATCTCCGCAAGCATCCAAAGGACGTCGTCGGACCTGCTGTAAAGCGGATAACGCGCGGCGATGTCGATCAGTCTGCGTCCGGCGGCGTTATACGACTTCTTGGTGTTGTAGAAGGTAGCGATCCGGAAATCGCCCTCGGCCAAGACTTCCTGGACCTCGCGAAGATGTTGCGCGGCGGTCGGCGCCAGTTCGCTATCGGGATACTTCTGCATGAAGACCTGGAATGCCTGCTCCGCGAGTTGCGCTTCGCTGCGATCCCGGTCAGGTTTGGTGAGGCGGCGATAATGCGTCATTCCGACTTGCATCTGCGCATAGGCAGCTTGCGGAAGGAACGGGAAGAAGGTGATGAAATCCGTATATTCGCTGGATGCTTGCGTCAGGTTTGCGGTGCCGCCTTCCTTGAAGTAGGAATCGGCGATGGCCAGTTTTGCCAAGGCAAGATATTCACTGTCGGGATAGGTGTTGATGAGCGCTTGAAGCGTGAGGCGAGCGACTTCGAACTTATTGTGCTTCAAATCATCCTGAGCGCGGTCAAAAAGGGCTTTGTCCGGGGCCGCAGAATCACCAACGGCGGGCAATTTATTGTTTCTGCCGCCGCAGCCGGCAAGAGCCAGCATGGAGAATAGAATTACGAATCCAAGAGTGCGCGCAGTTTTCAAAGCAAATACCTCACACTTTCTCCGCCACGGCATCCGTGGCGAGGTGTTGCAACCGACGTACTGCTTCGGCGGGGTCCGGCGTGTGAAAGACCGAAGTCCCCGCTACCAGGATATCCGCGCCGGCGCGGACGAGTTCGGCGACATTCTCCGGTCCGACGCCGCCATCGACTTCGATCCGGTAACCATATTTATGGCGAGCGCGCAAATCGCGAAGCTGACGGATCTTCTCGAGTGAATTGCGGATGAATTTCTGGCCGCCGTAACCCGGGTTCACGGACATGACCAGGACTTGATCCACTTGCGCCAGCACCTCAGTCAGCGTCGAAACCGGCGTTGCGGGATTGATGACGACTCCCGCCTTGCATCCCTCTTCGCGCGCGGCAGCAAGAGCCCGATCCAGGTTCGGCGTCGCTTCCTGATGGATCAGAAGCGTGTCCGCCCCGGCCTTCGCGAAGGCACTCAGATAATCCTCCGGGTTCTCAATCATCAGATGCACGTCGAGCAGGAGCCGGGTTGCCTTGCGCAGGGAAGCCACCACGGGCACTCCGATGGAAATATTGGGCACGAAATGGCCATCCATGACGTCCACATGCACCATGGTGACGCCGGGGACTTCCACGGCGCGGACGCACTCGCCCAGGGAGGCGAAATCAGCCGCAAGGATAGAAGGAGCGATTTCAGAACGTGGAAGCAATTTCCCCCCAATTGGATTTTAACACAGTGGCAGGGGTCTGATTGCCGCGAATGTCAGGGGTTTCCGTTGCGGCCACTGCTGGAATTTGCCGGCGCAGAGGGCTGGGCGACCTTTATTTCGACCGGGCCGTCGCCGGAGAGTCTTGAACCCGCGCTGGGAGTCTGGTCAATGACCGAGCCCTGGGGCCATTGTGAGGCAGGGACCGGGGTCATCCTGATGTTCTTGACGCCCGCGGTCGTAAGTTCGCGCTGGGCGTCGCTTCCCGAACTGCCAATAAGAAATGGCATCACGAAGGCCGCGGGATGTGGACCCTGAGGTGCGAGCACATCCACCTTGGGAGTGGAGGCCTGCAAACCGGGACGTTGGGCCTGGATGAGCACGGTGTCTGATGGAGCGTCATCGAGAAAAGGCGCTGAGACCTCACCCAATTGCAGTCCGGCCTGAAGAAGCGAAATCCGCGCGGACCGGAGACTCGCGCCCTCCAGGGCGGGCACAGCGACCTTGATGGGGCCGAGGCTCACGACGACGTGCGCGTTTTGTGATGCCTTCACTTCAATTCCCGCTGAAGGGATTTGCTTGACGATGCTGCCTGAAGGGAGCGGATCATAAACTCTGTCTGCGACAAGCAAGCCGAGACCACGCTGTTTGAGGAGAGTTTCCGCATCGCTCATGGACTTGCCAATCAGGTTTGGCATGGGGGTCTGATTGCTGCGGAGGGCGATACGAATCGTTGTAACAGCGCTTAAAAAAGCGACCGACGCAAGAATGAACACCAGGAGCGCGAGGTGCATCAGCCATTCGAGCCGTTTGCGGAGTTCCATGGAATTGTTCCTTCTTGCGCTTCGCCGCCAGCCGTCAACAGGTTAACACGCGGGGAAATTATCGCTCAATCCTCCCGAGGAGCGAGGGGAGCCCGCGAAGAAAAGGATTCATGCGCCTCAAGGCGAGCGCCGTGGGCAAATTCACCGGCGGACACGCGATTCTTACCCTCCAGCTGGATCGCCTCCAGGAGAAGGCTGGTTCCTTCGCCGCAGATTGCGCGAACGGTATCGCCAATCTGAATTATTGTCCCGGGAGCCATGTTTTTTTCAGCCTGCGCACGATCACCGTTTGGGGGATACGGGCGGCCCCAGATCCGGCATTGGCGACCGCGAAACCAGGAATAGGCTCCCGGCCAGGGATCGAACCCCCGGATGCGGTTAAAAATCCGGGCTGCAGAAAGGTGCCAGTCAATAATCCCATCTGACTTCTTGAGGAGAGGCGCGCGCGTCGCCTGACCGCTATCTTGGGCGCGCGGGACAATCTTTCCGAGGTCGAGTCCCACGAGCGAGTCAACCACAAGGCCGGCTCCCAGCTCCGCCAGCTTGCGAGACAATTCCGGCGCCGTTTCTTCCGCGCCGATCGGTGCTTCGCTCTGCAACAGGATCGGCCCAGTATCCATCCCAGCATCGATCTGCATGGTGGTAAGGCCGGTGCGCGTCTCGCCGTTGGCAATAGCCCAATTGATCGGAGCAGCGCCCCGATACTTCGGCAGGAGTGATGCGTGAAGGTTGATCCACCCCAAGCGGGGAATCTCGATCAGGTGCTGGGGGATAATCTGACCGTAGGCAATGATCACCACGGCGTCCGGATTGATTCGCTTGATAAACGAAGTTGTCGAGTCGTCGCGAATCTTTTCCGGTTGATAGACATAGATCCCGGACTCGAGAGCGAAATCCTTGACCGGCGAAGAAGTGACGCGGTGCCCCCGACCGCGCGGACGGTCCGGCTGAGTAACTACGGCTTCGATTCGAAACCGTTGGTCGGCAAGCAATCGGCGCAAGGAAGGGAGTGCGAATTCCGGCGTGCCGCAGAAGACCAGCTTCATTGCCATGGTGTGGCGGCTACCAGTCGCCGGCTTTGCGCAACTTGCGGATGCGGCGCTTGAACAGGTCGCGCTTCAACATGCTCAAGTATTGAAGGAAGAGCATTCCGTGCAGATGATCAATCTCGTGGCAAAAAGCGCGCGCCAGCAATCCTTCGCCGCGCATTTCGAATGGGGCGCCATAAGCATCCTGCGCACGCACGGTGACAAAGAGGGGACGGACTACATTCCCCCGGAAGCCAGGAAGAGAGAGGCATCCCTCTTCCTCGCGTTGCTCACCTTCCATGTGAATAATTTCCGGATTGGCGATCACAATTTTCGCCTCCGGGTTCTTTCCGACGGAGGTGTCAATCACCGAAAGCCGAATTCCGAGGCCAATCTGCGGCGCCGCGAGGCCCACGCCCTGGGCGGCGTACATGGAAATAAACATGTCCGCGCAAAGCTGGCGGAGCTCGTCATCAAATTCTTCCACCGGCGCGGCGGGCTTTTCAAGAACTTCCGCGCCGTACTTCACAACAGGATAAATCTTCACGCCCTTGGGCAAGACAATTCCCGATGGAGCCTCAACTGCTTTTTGCTTTTCCTTTGCACTCATTCTTGCGAATTTACCTTTCCGGTTGGAGAGCCTTCGACGATGCCGCCCCGGTCTTCAGAATTGGTCGAGCTGCTTCTGGTATCCCTCAAAGTTCCTCTTCGTTTCCCCAAGGGAATCGCCGCCGAATTTCTCCAGAAATGCTTCAGCGAGCACCAGCGCGACCATCGCCTCACCTGCAACGCCCGCGGCCGGAACCACGCAGACGTCAGAGCGTTCATAGGCCGCGCGAACCTCTTTCTTCGTTACCAATTCGGCGGTGCCCAGTGGCCGTCTCAAGGTGGAAATCGGTTTCAAATAGCCGCGGAGGACGACATCTTCGCCATTGGTGACGCCGCCTTCCAAGCCACCGGCATGGTTGGTAGGCCGCGTAAATCGGTGTCGTGCCGCATCGTATCCGATTTCGTCCTGGACCTCCGAGCCGTAAGAGTTGGCGGCGGCAACGCCGCTGCCACACTCGACGGCCTTCACAGCTTGAATTGACATCACCGCCCGCGCCAGCTTCCCGTCGAGCTTTTCGTCCCACTGCGCATAGCTGCCAAGTCCGGGAGGGACATGATGCGCAACGACTTCGAAAATCCCTCCCACGGAGTCGCCGGCCCGCAGGACTTGATCCACCTCTGCTTTCATCTTTTCCTGGATGGAAGGATCCACGCAACGCAAAGGAGAATCCAGATCCGCACAAACCAAGGTGATCTCATCCCAACTCACGGGGCGATGGAGGGTCACTTTGCCCACGGCAAAAACGTGGCTTAGGACCTCCATTCCGAATTGCGACAAGAACATCTTGGCCATCGCACCGGCGGCCACACGAGCGGCCGTCTCCCGGGCCGAAGCGCGTTCGAGGACGTAGCGCGCGTCATGAAGATTGAACTTCAGCGCACCCGCGAGGTCTCCGTGGCCGGGACGTGGGGCGGTGAGAGGTCTCCGCGAGTCTTCCGCGCCATCAACATCTTCAACGGGAAGCGCTTTTTCCCAATTGGGCCAGTCGCGATTCTCAATACGCAAGGCGATAGGCGCGCCGATGGTCTGGCCGTGACGAATGCCGGCGATGGGCTCCGCTGCATCCTTTTCGATTTTCTGTCTGCCGCCACGGCCATACCCGAGTTGCCTCCGGTGCAGCTCGCGGCGGACGAATTCCATGTCCACGGGAACTCCGGCGGGGAGGCCGGAGATCCAGGCGATGAGCGCCTGGCCGTGTGACTCTCCAGCGGTGACGAATCGGAGCATCTATTGTTTGTTCCTTCGGGAGCGGCAATCAGACCGCAACTGCGCCACAAACGAAAACGATGCATTCTATCGAAGCTACGCGAGGTGGTAAAGGAGCACAAAATTCCAATTTGCCTGCGAGTCATTGCCAACCACCTGGAATCCATTTCTGAACTTGACGTGTCTCTGCGCGCAGGCTAGCCTTCCGGGGATAAATGTGGCGCAAATTTCCCGGCGCCCATGTTCATGGCCACACGCGACCCCAGTTTGCTGCCGCCCGATGCCCCTCCCAGGGAAATACTTTCCTTAGTCGAGCCGTTTCTTCGAGGGGTAAAGATCGTTAATGACTATTCCGTTTTGTCGATGCGGGCGATGTGGAACATTTTTACGCCGCCCCACTACGCCTCTGATTTTCTGGATCAGATGGATGTTATTGGCGTAGGGTCCCTGCCCATCGTGGTTCTGACCGGTTTCTTTATTGGAGCGGTGCTGGTCTTGCAGACTGCGGCCCAATTTGTGCGGTTTGGCCAGACCGCGCTGACGGGAGAAGTCGTTTCCCTGGCACTTGTTCGGGAGCTGGGGCCAACCATTACTGGGCTCCTTGTTGCGGGCCGGAACTCCTCGGGAATCGCCTCGGAGCTCGGCTCCATGGTGGTCTCGGAACAGATTGATGCCATGCGCGCCATGGGGACAGACCCGATCCGGAAACTGGTTACGCCTCGCGTGCTGGCAACGATCCTGATGCTGCCGCTTCTGACGGCCATGGCGGACTTCGTGGGACTCATTGGCGGATTCCTGGTCTCGCGGACGACGTTGCGCATTGGCGCTGTCCAGTTCTGGACCTCCGCCGTGAATACGCTTGAGTTCACGGACATTATGGAAGGTCTCAGCAAGCCCATTGTGTTCGGCTTTATTCTCTCCACGGTTGGCTGCTACCAAGGGCTAAAGGTTCGCGGCGGCACAGAGGGTGTGGGAAGGGCTACGACGCAGGCGGTCGTTGCCTCTTCCGTCTTGATT
>JBGOTC010000129.1:0-8198 GCA_041476305.1 Terriglobia bacterium | reverse complement strand
TGCTCATCCAGCGCGCCAAAGATTTGAATATCAGCGTCGAAAGCGACGTGGTCAAAGAGTTGGACGACATTCGTGTGAAGAACAATCTTCCCGATATGGAAGCCCTGGAGAAGGCAATCCGGGATGAAGGGATGAATTTTGACGATTTCAAGGACAACCTCCGCAAAAGCCTGCAGACCCAGGAAGTGATCAGCCGGGAGATTTTTTCAAGAATTGGCAGTTCCGTGGATCATTCGCAAATTGTGAAATACTATGAGGAACACAAGGCCGAATTCACCGCTCCGGAGATGGTCATACTTCGCGAAATCCTGGTGAGCACCGCGGGCAAGTCAGAAGAAGATCTTCCTGCCCTGAAGAAGAAGGCCGAAGATCTGCGGACCCGGATATTGAACGGGGAAGACTTTGGCGAGATGGCGAAACACTTTTCGGACGGCAGCACGGCCAAGCAAGGCGGAGATTTAGGGAAATTCGAGCGCGGCGCGCTCAGCAAGCAGATTGAGGATGCGGTGTTCACCTTGAACCGCAGAGAGATGACGCCGGTCATGACCACCGCCAAGGGCTACCTGCTGATTCAAGTTGTGCAGCGATACGAAGCGGGAATCCAGCCGGTGGAAAAAGTGGAGGGGGACATCATGAACCGCCTCGCCTCCAAACAACTGGAGCCGAAACTGCGTACCTACCTGGACACGTTGCGCAAAGACAGCTTCGTCGAAGTTCGCCCCGGTTACACGGATTCCGGTGGCGTGTCGGATACGACCTCCATCACGGAAGTAAAGGCGGCAGCGGAGGATCCGACTGCCAGCAAGCAATCTTCGCCGAAAAAGAAGAAAAGGTTTTTGATTTTCTAAGAGCGATTGAGTCTCCTGAATGAAAACCGCCTACGTCGCGGACTTGACCCCGGATCAGAGCATCACCTCCTTTTTTCTCGTTTGTGAAAAAGAAATTCGTTCCACCCGGGACGGGAAGCCCTACTTGCGTTTGGAACTGGGCGACAGAACCGGCACCGTCGAAGCACGGATGTGGGATCGCTTTGAGGAATCCGCTGCGTCCATTTCCCGCGATGATTTTGTGAAGGTTCAAGCCCGCGTCGAGACTTACCGCAACCGGATGCAGCTTTCCCTTGACCGCATCCGCCGCGCCGAGCTTGCCGAGTTGGATGCCGCGGACTTCTATTCCCACACGGAAGCCAACGTGGATGAACTGTGGGGGCGCCTTCGCCAGTTTGCGGCGGAGTTGACCGATCCTTGGCTTCGCCAATTAGTCGAAGCCGTGCTTAACGATTCTGAAATATCGCCTTTGCTCCGGAGGGCACCCGCCGCGAAGACGATGCACCACGCCTATTTGGGAGGGCTGCTCGAACACGTTGTCAGCTTGTGCGAATTGTGTTTCGTTGTGGCGGCGCGCTATCCCGAAACAAATCGCGATTTGCTCTTGACCGGGGCCATCCTGCACGATATTGGAAAAGTGTATGAACTTTCCTACGATCGCTCGCTCGGGTACACCAATGAAGGTCAACTCATTGGACACATTGTCATGGCCGTCGAAATCATCGGCAGGAAGGCCGCAGCCATCCCCGGCTTTCCGGATCACATCGCAACACTCGTGAAGCACATGATCTTGAGCCACCACGGACAATATGAGTTCGGTTCGCCGAAACTCCCCATGTTTCGCGAGGCTGTGATGTTGAACTATTTGGACGACCTGGATTCCAAGATGGGCGCCATGCGCGTGATGCTCAATTCCGACCGCGGCGAGCCGGGGTGGACGGAACGAGGCGGCGCCATCGACCGCCGGTTGATTCGCGTAGAGCAGTACCTTGCTTCCGAAGCGAATGTAACCGGCGCCGCGCAAGTGGAGCAGAGTCCAGCGCCGCAGGATAGTAAGTCGACCAGCGCCGCCAAGAAGGGATTTTGATGGCCACTCCGGTTCGCTCATTTCAAAGGAACGCTCCGCGCAGGTCGCTACTGGAATTGGCGCCGCTGGAACTTGCGTGCATGAATGCTCTATGGCCGCTCGGTGAAGCAACCGTGAGGCAGGTCCGCGAGTCCCTGGCCGCGCGAAAGCCCCGCGCTTATACGACCATCATGACCATCCTGGACCGCCTCGCCCAGAAGGGAATCGTGGCACGGCGCAAAGTTGGGCGCGCCTACCTTTATCAGGCAAATCTGCGCTCTTCCGACGCGCAGCAGCACGCGGTTGACCAGGTCGTCGATGGTTTTTTTGGCGGGTCACGCGACGCTCTGGCTGCTCATCTATCGGTAGAAAGACCTTCTACGAGCGCGCCCACCCTCCCGCAACCAGTACGCTCGATTCCTGGAAGGGTTGTCGCGACGAAAAAAGGAAACGAAGAGGTTGCTAAGCCGTTTGCGCCGCAAGAGTTGGATAGGACTCTGCTTTAACAAAAAGTTGCGAGCACGCGTTGACTAATTTGATCCCAGCCTCGTACAAGGTTCGCGACGTCGTAATTCGCCCCGCGACGGTGCTCGCTCCCATGGCGGGAGTTACAGATACGATTTTCCGGCGCGTGATCCGCGGCCTCGGCGGCTGTGGATTGATCATGACGGAGTTCACCAGCGCCGAGGGCATCACGCGCAACGCCTCGCGCACCCTGCACTATCTCTATTTTCAGGAAGACGAACATCCCATCTCGGCGCAACTCTTTGGCTCAGATCCCACGGTGATGGCCGCCGCTGCTTCTATGGTTGAAGAGTTGGGCTTCGATTTTGTGGATATCAATCTGGGCTGCCCCGCAAAGAAGGTTGTGAAGTGTGGTGGGTCCGGCCTCCTGCGGGATTTGCAGTCATTGGAGCAACTTCTGAAGGCCGTGCGCGCCGCCGTGCGAATTCCGCTCACCATCAAGATTCGCGCGGGTTGGGACGAGCAGAGCATTGTCGCCGTAGAGGTCGCACGCCTGGCGGAGCAAGTCGGGATTGAGGCCATCGCCGTTCACCCTCGAACTCGATTGCAGGGGTATGCGGGCCACGCCGATTGGAATATCATTCGCGGCGTGCGCGAGGCTGTTTCGATTCCGGTCATCGGAAACGGCGACATCCAGACGCCCGAAGACGCGGCGCGAATGATCGCTGAAACCGGTTGCCACGCCGTCATGATCGGGCGAGCGGCGGCCACCAATCCATGGATCTTTCGCCAGATTCAACAATTCGGCGAAGGCGGCGAATACTCGCAACCAACCGAGGCGGATCGGTATCACCTCCTCAGCGGTTACTTTCGTGACCTGATAGCGGCGGAGCTTCCGGACGGGATCGGGAAAATGAAACAATTCGCCACTTCATTCACCCATGGCGTGCGCAACGGCACCGAGCTCCGCCGCCAGGTGCACACTGCCAGGACACCCGCGGAGGTTCTCAATCGTGTGGAAGAGTTCTTCGCCCCAGTCGCTGCCACGGAGGATGCCACATGAGTTCAACAGGCCAATCGCCCATGCGTGAGCGTCGCCGCGAGCGCCGCATCGCCCTGCGTCTGCCCATGCAGGTGCGGGGAAAAGACGAGAAGGGCATCACCTTCGAGGAAAGCACCAAGAGTGAAAACCTTTGCCGCGGCGGCGCGGCTTTTCTGTTGCGCCGGAAGCTCCCCCAAGGAACATCCCTGGAAATCCGCATTCCATTGCCTGCTCCTGCGGGAACATCCGAGGACGAATTCTCTACCGTGGGCCGTGTTGTCCATGTGGACGATGGCAATCAGGAGGGCGCGCTGGTCGGAGTTGAATTCACCGGGCCGCGCTTCCGGAGAATTTTCCAGTCGGAAAAAACGCAAGACAACTAGATTGTGCATTCGGAGGATTCTGGATCCCTGAGGGTGGGGGCTAATCGTTCTCAATCAGCAGTTGTTTGTATGCATCGCGCTTCGTAATTCCAAATTCTTTGGCGGCCTGTTTCAGGGCCGCTTTACGACCCAGCTTCCCATCGCTCATCAGCTCCGCGACGCGCTGATTCAGATTTGCACTGCTTCCAATGGCGGCAGTCCTTCCGTCGGCGGCCGCACCAACCACCAGCGAGATCTCCCCTTTCAAGGGCATCTTTCCAATTCGCTGTGCCAGTTCAGGGAGAGTTCCGCGCAAAAATTCCTCGTGAACTTTCGTCAATTCACGTGCCAACACCGCTTGGCGCGGGCCGAGAATTTCCGCTGCGTCGGCAAGCATGGTCGCCACACGGTGCGGCGCTTCATAGAGAATCAAGGTGCAGCCTTCATTGGCGAGCTTTGCGAGCGCGCGGCGACGTTCGCCCTGGCGGGCCGGGAGAAATCCTACGAAGAGGAATCGGTCAGTCGAGACTCCGGCGGCAGCCAATGCCGCAAGGATTGCCGAAGCCCCCGGGACGGGGATGATGGCGATCCCGTGGTAGCAGCACAACGCCACAAGCCGTTGCCCGGGATCGGAAATTGTTGGCGTCCCCGCATCGCTCACGAGGGCAACGGTGGCGCCCCCCTCCATTACTTTGACAAGTTCGGGCGCCCGTGAATGCTCGTTATGCTCGTGATAGCTGATGGTTCGTTTGCGAATCTCATAGTGATTCAGCAATTTCTGGGTGTGGCGGGTATCCTCGCAGGCGATCAGGTCCGCCTCCTTCAATACGCGGAGAGCGCGAAGCGTGATGTCCTCAAGATTTCCGATGGGGGTCGCCACCACGTACAACTTTCCCGCCGGAGTTTCCGCTGCAGCCATTCGCTGTCCTCTTTGATTTGCGAGTCTAGCATGGAGGGCGGTAAACAAATGTCGCGCCATGCCGTGCTAGAATGGGGATGATCCTGCCAAGCGGAGGAGTAACGAGTGCCCCTTTACGAATACTTGTGTGTGCGTTGCCATCACAGATTTGAAAGAATCGACAAGTTTACAGCGCGGAAGACGCGCAAATGCCCGAAGTGCGGTGACAAGGCGCAGCGGCAGCTTGCCGCGCCGGCAATTCAATTCAAGGGCGCGGGCTGGTATGTGACCGATTACGGAGGCAAGGGCAAGGGGGAGTCCAAAGCGGAAAAGCAGGACACCGCAGAAAAGGCGGATAAGGCGGCAAGTGAGAAGAAGGATTCCAAGGCTGTGAAAACCGAAAAGCCAGCTCCGAAACCCAAAGACAAGTAGGGCCCGTACCGCGACCCAATTTAGAGCTTCAATGACTTTAAGTACTTGAGAAAGTCAGGCCCGAGTTCCGCGTTCTGCAGGGCAATTTCCACGGTAGCCTTCAAGAATCCAAGTTTGGTTCCGGCGTCGAAAGTCTTCCCTTCGCAGAGAAAGGCGCAGAGCCCCTCTTCCTTGGCGAGCAATCGCAGCGCGTCTGTCAATTGGATTTCCCCTCCGCTTCCGGGCTTGATCTGCGCAAGATATCGAAATATGTCTGGAGGAAGGACGTAGCGGCCGGTTACGGCTAGATTTGAGGGCGCATCCTTCGGTTTGGGCTTCTCAACGAGGTCCTTCACATTCAACAGCCGGCCCCCCCAACGGGAATTGGCGTCAACCATCGCGTCCACGATTCCGTAGGATTGCGTTTGTTCATTGGGGACTTCCTCAACCGCGATGGCGCCCTTGCCGGTGGCTTCAAAAACGTCGATCAATTGCCTGGTGGCTGGACGTGGCCCGGGAACGATCACGTCTCCCAACAGGATGGCGAAAGGTTCATCCCCGACAAGCTCTTCCGTCACCAGGACGGCATGGCCCAGCCCAAGCGGGTCCTTCTGCCTTGTGTAGCTGACGTGGACCATATTGCCGATCTGCCGAACCTGTTCCGCAAGCTCCGGATTTCCCCGGCCGGTCAAGAATCTCTCCAGGGAAGGCGAGGAATCAAAGTGATCTTCAATGGCATTTTTGCCCTTACCAGTGACAATAATTACGTGTTCAATTCCCGACGCGACACATTCCTCCACTGCGTACTGGATCAGCGGCTTATCCACAACGGGCAACATTTCCTTGGGTTGCGCTTTTGTAGCGGGCAGGAAACGCGTCCCAAGTCCTGCGGCAGGCAGCACAGCTTTGCGAACTCGAGGATGGGCCGACATTCAGAATTGCCTCCGCACTATGAACACGCCTTCGCGCACCGGTCAACTGTAAGGTACGGTGTCAGTTTGGGAGTGTCAACTTGTCCGGCAAACTCATGTACTTTTTCGTAAGCCCCTCGCCAATGGGGCCAGTCCACCGCGTGTGATAACATTCTCTGGCTGAAATTTCGGAAGAGTCCCTTGACGATCCGCATTCTAGGAATCGAATCCTCGTGTGACGAAACTGCCGCCGCGGTTGTCGCCGATGGGCGCGATATCCTGTCAAATATCGTGGCCTCGCAGACCGAGGTGCATCGCAAGTATGGCGGAGTCGTTCCTGAACTCGCCTCCCGCGAGCACCTCCGAAGAATCGTTCCGATCGTGCGTGAGGCATTGGTAAAGGCCGGCCTCGCGCTTAACGATATTGATGCCATCGGGGTTACACACGGCCCGGGTCTCACCGGTTCGCTGCTCGTTGGCGTCACGTATGCCAAGGCAATTGCATTCGCACTTGGAAAACCGCTGCTCGCGGTGAATCATCTGGCAGGTCACGTTCACGCAGTGCTCTTGGAGGCGTATCGCGACGGAACGCGGCCGGTCTTTCCGGCGGTTTGCCTGATTGTTTCCGGCGGCCATACCTTGCTCTACGATATTGGCGAGCGCCCGCTGAAGCCGAATGCGGCGTCCATTTTGGAGTACCGCCGCTTGGGTGGCACTCGGGATGATGCTGCGGGCGAGGCCTATGACAAGGTGGCGAAGCTCCTCGCTCTGGGATATCCCGGCGGGCCGATCATTGACCAGCTCGCCGATCCCGCCCAGCCATGCGGCTCGGGAGATCCGGGCGCGATTCGATTCGGGTCACCGAAGATGCGTGATAACCCGCTGGACTTCAGTTTCAGCGGCGTAAAAACGGCAGTTCTTTATCACCTGCGCGAACATCCGGAACTTCAACCGGAAATTGAAGCGCGTCAAGCGGCTGTCTCACGCGGCGAGCGGACTGCAGCACAGATCCGGCTACTCTGTGGGCCCCACACACTCAACCTCATCGCGAGCTTTCAGCACTTCATGGTGCGCGAACTCGTCCAGCGCGCGCTTGCGGCAGCCGCAGGCGCAAACACCAGGACAATCCTCGTCTCTGGAGGCGTGGCCGCCAATCGTGAATTACGCAGCACATTCCTCGCTGAGGCCGCGCGCACCGGGCTCAGCGTTTTCTTCCCCAGCCGCGAGCTTTCTACGGACAATGCCGCAATGATCGCCGCGGCCGCATTCGAGCAATACAACCTCGGCGAGCGCGCCGGGGCCGACCTGAACGCTTTTCCCGATCTTCGTCTTGGCGCAACCATTCCCGCCCATTCGTTGTAGAATCCCGCGGCCATGCGCATTGCCCTGGACACTGGCGGCACCTTCACCGATTGCGTCTTCGTTCGTGACGGGCGCCTGGAGATTCTCAAAGTCCCCTCAACTCCCGGGGATCCAGCGCTTGCGATCGTCAACGCGTTGCAAAGGGTAACCGCGGCGCCAGAGCCTTCGCTGGACCTGACGTGCGGCACAACGGTTGGCACGAACGCGCTCTTGGAGCGCCGCGGTGGGCGAGTGGCGCTGGTCACAACCGCCGGATTTGAGGACGTACTGGAAATCGGCCGCCAGGCCCGTCCCAAGCTCTATGACTTTTCCGTGGAGCGGCCCGCTCCGCTCGTGCCTTCGGAGCGTCGCTTTGGTCTGCGAGAACGTGTCGGGGCCGATGGACAAGTTGTCACATCTCCATCCCGGGCTGAAATCTCTCGTATCGTGCAGCTCATCGTCCGAAGCCGGGCGGAATCCGTCGCCATCTGCCTGCTGTTTTCCTTTGCCAATTCGATGCACGAGCGGGCTATCGCCAAGGCTCTCAGAGCGGCTGGACTCCGTGTTTCCGTTTCGCACGAGATTCTGCCGGAGTTCCGTGAATTCGAGCGCACGTCAACGACGGTTGCAAATGCATACCTCGTTCCTGTTGTCAGCCGGTACTTGGCCGAGCTGGAAGGGAAGGTGGCGCGGTTTTCCTCCTCCCGCCGCGCTACTGTCCGCATCATGCAATCGAGCGGCGGGATCGTCTCCGCGGGCGTCGCTTCGCGCGAGCCGGTGCGCACAATTCTCTCCGGACCCGCGGGCGGAGTCCTCGGAGCCCAATACATTGCCGAGCTCTCCGGATTCCCGCGCATCATTTCCTTCGACATGGG
>JBGOTC010000128.1:0-8302 GCA_041476305.1 Terriglobia bacterium | reverse complement strand
GCTGATGTTTCGACTGCTTCCGGGGACGGCGGGGTACAAGGGGCCTGCGATCCCCCCGCTGTTTCATACGTTTCTCGACAAGATTAAGGGCATCCCGGGCGTCCGCGGTGTGACGCTTTCGGAAAACGGCCTGTTTTTTGGGACCGATTCAAACGATCAGATTTCAATCGTGGGCTACAAGCCGAAGTCCGGCCGGGACATGAATTCCTCCTACGATCAAATCGGACCCAACTATTTTTCAACGATCGGCATCCCCGTCCTGATGGGCCGAGACATCGAAGCACAAGATGAAACCGGCGCGCGACGCTGCTGGATCAACCAATCATTCGCAAAATACTTCTTCGGAGACGAAAACCCGATCGGGCGTCACATCATTGACGAATATCCGGACTCACACTTCGAATTCGAGATCACCGGAGTGGTGGCCGACGCGCGACCCAACGGGCTGCGGGGAAATGTTGCCCGGCGCTTTTACGTGCCACTTTTCAATCCTCTGGAGGCTTCTCCAAACGCGGTATTCGAGATTCGCTACTCGGGTGACGGAGCAGCCATCAGCGCAGCCGTGCGGCGCGTGATGCACGAGACGGATGCGGGCCTGGACCCGCCGGTCTTCCGCACCGTGCCGGCGCTGATTGACGCACGGTTGCTGCGGGACCGCCTGACAGCGAAACTCTCCAGCTTCTTTGGCGGCATTGCCCTGCTGCTGGCGTGCATCGGCTTGTACGGCGTGCTCTCTTATGCCGTCACACGGCGCACCAGCGAACTCGGCATCCGCATGGCGCTGGGAGCGCAGCGCGGAAACGTCCTGCGGCTCATTCTCCGCGAGGCACTGGTAGTGACGATTCTTGGCATGGCGGTGGGAATCGGCGCGGCGCTGGGGGCCACGCGTCTGTTGGAACACGCAAACATTTTCGCCGGACTTTTCTTCGGCCTTTCAGGTCATGACCCGGTGACACTGGCGGGAAGCGCCGCAGTTCTTCTTTTTGTGGCCACGCTTGCGGCGCTCATCCCCGCGTGGCGCGCCTCGCGCACCGATCCCATGACGGCGCTGCGTTACGAATAACCAGTTAATCCAGTTAGAATGAGGAGCCAATGGAAACTCTCTTGCAGGACTTGCGCTATTCCCTGCGCGCGCTGATCAAGAATCCCGCATTCTCGGCAGTGGCCATCGTCACGCTGGCGATCGGCATTGGCGCGAATACGGCGCTCTTCAGCCTCATGGATGCGGTGCTCCTGCGCAAACTGCCGGTCCGCGATCCTCAGCAGCTCGTGTGCATCACCGACCCGGAATCGAGTGGGATGTCCATCGGCACCAGCGATGGCGAGCGCGGTCTGATTACCTATCACGAATACGAGGGACTGCGTGACCAGAATCAGGTCTTCTCCAGTCTCCTTGCATTTCAGAGCAACAGCAGTGAAGCGCCGGTGATGTTAGGCAATGCGACGGAGGGCAGCAAAGCCACCATCAACATGGTCAGCGGGAATTTCTTCCAGCTTCTGGGCGTAACACCCGTGCAGGGGCATGCGTTCGGGGCGGAGGTGGACCAGGGCCTGCTTGCACACCCCGTGGCGCTGGTCAGTTACGCTTTCTGGCAACGCCGCATGCAGCATGACCCGGCGGTGACTGGGCAGAAAATCCGTATCCGCCAGACAGTGTTTGATGTGATTGGAGTGATCCCGGCAAGCTTCTCGGGGCTGATGGTCGGTGAATCCACCGACATCTGGGTTCCGCTCACGATGCAACAGGCCGTGGACCCGGGCCAGGATTGGTTGACGCAGCCAAAAGGCTCGGTCACAAAGATAATGTTCCTGCATGCCGTAGGCCGCCTGAAACCGGGCATCACAATTGCACAGGCCAACACCTCCATCAACCTGACATTCAAACAGGTCATTGAAGCGGAAGCCGCTTCGATTCCCAAAGAAGAGGACCGCAAGGCCATCACCAAGAGCATCCTTGTCGCGCGATCCGCGAGCCGCGGGCTTTCCACAATTCGCGGAGAATACCAGCGGAACCTCGGCATCCTGATGGGCCTGGTCGGGTTGCTCTTGCTTCTCACCTGCGCGAATGTGGCGAACCTGATTCTGGCCCGCTCGGCGGGACGCCAGCGGGAGATGGCGGTGCGTCTCGCTCTCGGGGCAGGGCGCCGCCGGCTAGTGCGGCAGCTGCTCACGGAAAGTATTCTGCTTGCCGCGTTCGGCGCGCTGGTGGGACTGCTGCTCGCGCATTGGGGCGACCGGCTGCTGTTGCGAATGGCATCGTCCGGAAATGACCCGATCCCCTTGGACGTCAAAATCAATCTCATGGTGCTGGGATTCACCATGGGTGTGACGCTCCTGACCGGTGTCCTGTTCGGGCTTGCCCCGGCGATGCGCGCCACACGGCTGGACTTGAATTACATTCTCCGCGGCGCGGCGCGGAATATTTTCGGGTCCACTCGCGGGGCGGGTCGCATTCCGCTGGGCAAACTCCTTGTGGGGATTCAGGTGTCCATCTCGCTGCTCTTGCTGATTGTCGCCGGACTTTTTGTCCGGAGCATTCAGAACCTGAGCGCAATTCCGTTGGGGTACAACGCGCAGGGCATGATCCTGTTCCGGATGGCGCCCGGCTTGAGCGGCTACAAGGGCGCCGCGATGCAGCATCTCTTCGACCAGTTGAATTCCAAATTCAAGAGTGTATCCGGCGTAACCGCGGCGACGCTTTCCTCCAATGGACTGTTCGCCGGGACCGAATCCGGCGACCAGATCTCTTTCCCGGGCTACACGGTAAAACCCGGGCTGCAATTGTCCGCGCGCTTTGACCAGATCGGCCCCAATTATTTCGCCACCATCGGCATCCCCATTCTCATGGGGCGCGACGTTACCCCTGAAGATTCCACGGGAACGAAGCACTGTTGGATCAACCAGACCATGTCGAAATATTTCTTCGGCGACGAAAGTCCGATGGGCCGCCAGATCAAGGACGAATATCCGGAAACCCAGAGAGTGTGTGAAATTGTGGGGGTCGTGGCGGACGCGAAATACAACTCGCTGCGCGGGAATACTCCAAAGCGTTTCTACTTCCCCTTCTTCAACCCGATTGATGATTCCAATTTCGCGGTTTACTTCGTCCGCTATTCGGGCGAAGCCTCCGCGGTGACTTCCGGATTGCGCCGCGCCGTGCGCGATATCGATCCCGCTCTCGACGCTCCGGAGTTCTTCACCATCCCCGAGCAGATTGACCGGCGACTAAGGGGCGATCGAATGACCGCCAAGCTAGCGGGGTTCTTTGGCTCCCTGGCGTTGTTTCTCGCCTGCATCGGGCTTTATGGCATCCTCTCCTACACCGTGGCGCGGCGGACAGGTGAAATTGGGGTGCGAATGGCGCTGGGGGCGCAGCGCGGAAATGTCCTGCGCATGGTATTGCGGGAGGCGCTGGTGGTGACATTACTGGGAACGCTGGTTGGCCTGGGGGCTGCGCTGGCGGCGACCCGCGTGCTTACCAGCATGCTTTACGGGCTGACGCCGCGCGATCCGGCGACGCTCGTGGCGGCAGCTCTCGTCCTGCTCGCGGTGGCCACGCTAGCCGCGCTCATACCGGCATGGCGCGCTTCGCGCACCGATCCGATGACGGCGCTGCGCTACGAATAAAAACGGCGGATCGATTTCGCTCCGCGAGAAACAGCTTCATCCATCAGTTGATATTGGGGCTGAGCTTTTCCCAGTCCGCCGCGCTGTTGCCGCAAGCGCCGGCCGTTTTCTTGCACACTTCAAACTGAATGACGGGGTGCAGCTCCCACGTGGACGCGCGCCAGCAGGAGGTCCGTTGCGCGTCCGTCTTTGCGAGCGCGCAATTCTGCGATGGGATGTTGTGCTCGCTATCCACCAGGAGTTGTCCCACCAAGCGCACCTGCCTGCCCAACACTTTTCGGATGGCGTCGATGGTCCACTGCCCGTGCTCGAATTCAAAGCGGTAGTGCGGCGTCATCTCCACAATCACGCTTGATTGTGTGACCGTCTTGCTTTCGCTCGCTGTGAGCGACGTGTGAGTGCGAATCTTATCGGCCAGTGCGGGATCGAATCCGATTCCGATATGAAAATCAACGTTGGTGCCGATGGTGTCGTCATTCGGCAATTGACAATTGCTGCTCTCCACTCCCGAGGGCTTCGCGTAATAGAGATAGCCATCGAGGCCGTAAACTTGGCCCTCCCCCAACTGCGCCAGTGCATCCTTGAAGTCGGCGTGGTTATCGCCCTTCAGCTCCGGGGGCAACTTGTTGTCGAGATCCACGAAATCCTGTTTCGCCAGGAATTTCACGGGGTTCGCGGCCGCCGAGGGCTGGATCAATTGGTTTTTCAGGAGATTCAAGTAAGCATCGTACCCCGCGGCCTGGCTGCATCCCGTGGGAAAACGGCTGTGGCAATCCATGAAATCCGAAACGTCGTCGCATTTCGCCGGGACGGGCATTCCGAGAGCTCCTCCTGCTCCCGCGGGCGCGGCGGGCGCACCGCCCCCCGGCGAAAGCAGCGCACGGCCCAAGAGGAGCGCCACGGCCACCGGCACAAAAGGAGCTAAGTGCCTGACAACGTGCGACCCGGCGGAGGTCTTGTGCTTGCGGTTCCCCATGACTACCTCCCTCCCGCGGACTTCTTCCCGGCCTCATTCGCGTGTGAGGCGTCCGATTCCCCCTGGTCGGAGGCTCCCCCCGGCAAGGTGGCCTGAATCCCCTTGCTCACAGCATACGTGGAACCGCTGATTCCGAGCAGCGCCAAAAGGCCGGCGGGGAGTTCCGGCAGCCGGCCGGTGGTAGCGATCATCATCACCAGGCTCAGGGCCACCACAAAAGTGAAAACCAGCAATTGGAAACGCGACATGCTGGCCCCGCCATCGAGCTCTTCGATGATCTCCGTGATGTCAATTTTTCCACGGGCCATCTGCACCAGAATGATGAGCCCGAAGAACCCAACCAGGATCAGCATCACATACCCGGCAATCAACGCGAGCGTTCCTGCCGTCGAACTTGCGGCCGCGTCGGCCAGAAACGCGCCAAGCGGGCCATTCCCCGTGGTCATGCGAATCATGAGTCCCTCCTCTCAGGGTCTCCTTTGGTGCGGTGAAAAATCGAACTGTTGAAAATGATGGCGTGAGTTTTTCCCAACAGGTACAAGGCCTGGCTCCCGGCGAGCGCCCACAGATACCCGGCCCACAAGTGCGGAAAAACGCCGGTGGCATGAAACAACTGTCGCACATACTGAACAGAGAACACGGTCGTCACGAGGAGCAGCTGGATGCGGCCCGAGCTCAGGTAGACCGTGCCGTCCGCCCGGTCCCCAGAAAGCAACTGGTGGAAGGGATTTCTGCCGCGCATGAATTTCCATGCCAAAACGACGAAGCATCCCGCAAGGAAAACAAGTGCTTCCCATCGCGCGACCGTCGCGAGACCTCGCATTGGCGCTCCCCGTGGAGGCCGGAACCTCCGTAGTTGGCTGCGTCTATATCACAACCGGTGAATCATCTCAACGGTATAACTCCGCGGGCGGCATCGCGACATTATTTCTGTGTCAAGAAAGAACTGCGGCAAACCTGAGGGCAATCCCTTGTCTTATTCGTGCTTCAACTTCGCCCCGCTCACACCCGTAAATGACCCGCGCGCCCGAATCTCATCCAGCACCAATCTGGCCGCCGCTTCGTCACAGAGGATCGTCCGGGTCCCCTCCGGCACGGTCACCAATTGCGCCGGCAGAGGCGGGTTCGCCATCCCGGCGAGCAGCGCGTAAAGCACTTCGGCCTTCTCTCCACCGGTCACCAGGAACGCTGCCCGGTGCGCCGCGTTCAGCACCGGCAGGGTCAGGGTCATGCGGCGGCTGCCAATCTTCGGCACCAGGGGAGTGCTGACCCAGCGTGAAGTGTCTCGCATGCCGCGCTGGCCGGGAAAGAGCGATGCGGTATGCCCGTCCGTGCCCAGCCCCAGCAGGATGAGATGAAAGCGCGGGAAGCCGCGGGCATCGGTCGGCAAATATTGCCGCAGCAAATCTTCATAGTCCTGCGCGGACTTTCCGATATTCGGGCGCTCCGCCTCCATGCGGTGGACGTTCGCTCCGGGAATTGGTACGCGCACCAGGAGTTCGCGCCGCGCCAGCCCATAATTGCTTTCGCTGCTTTCCGGAGGCACGGGCCGCTCATCACTCCAGAAAACGTGAACGCGCGGCCAATCCACCTGAGTGCGAAAATCCTGCGTGGCAAGAATCTTGTAAAAGGTCTCAGGCGTCTTTCCTCCGCTGAGCGCCACGCAGAACCGTGAATCTTTCGCGATGGCCTGCCAGGCCCACTCCACAAAAAATCGCGCCGCCTGGCGAGCCACGGCCTCGACGTCAGGACACAACAGCACGCCGGGAATGACCTCCCGAGGCATCACCGGCACCACGGGCAGCCCCGCGGTCTTTTTTTCATCCGTTGGCTTCAACCGAATTCCCCACGCTTAACCGCAGATGCTACTTCGCCGCCGGCGCGTTAATCCCGCGGGCGCGCAAGTCCGCCTCGAGCTGCGCGGCATCGTGATATTGAATCGTATCAATCCCCAGTTGCCGCGCACATTCCAAATTCAGTGCCCGGTCATCCACGAATACACACTCCTCCGGGGCCCGCTGCGTCACTTTCAGCGCCAAATCATAGATCGGGGCATTGGGCTTGCGCATTCCCACGTAACATGAGCTGAAAAAAACCGAGAAGGTGCGCCGTAGTCCGAATTTTTCAATCCGGAAGGCGTTGATTTCCGCGCCTTCATTGTTGACCGCCGCCATCAGGTAGCGTCCCGATGCCGCCAGCCGGTCCGCCACCGCGCGCGAGGCGGCGAACTCCTCGGATCGCGAATAAATGAAGTTCTTGAATTCCTGCGGAGCGAAGGTGCGCTTGCAGAAAAAAATAGTGCGTTCCAGATATTGATCGAGGGTTACCTGGCCTGTTTCAAATGCGGGATTGGCAAGCTCGTGACGGTCTTCGAACTCCTCGGCGTCAAGATCAAATTTCGCGGCCGCTTCTCGTCGCGCGGCGCGGTCCCACCCGTTCGTCAGTATGACCCCGCCGATATCCCAGAAGAGCGCGGTGGTCTTGCTCACGGACGCATCGACATTGCCTTCGTGGGGTCCAGCTTCCCATCGGAGCCACTGGTCAGGGCGATGAAGACGGGATCGCTCTTGATGGAATTGAACACGGCGTCCACGCGGGCTTCCATCATTTCCTTGCTGCGCACCGCGTCATAGCGCTCGTACTCGAAGAAATGACGCTTCAGCAGCGCCAGCGCTTTTTCCTTCTGACCCACCTGCGCGTAAACGGCGGCCAGGTTGTAAGACGCCTCCAGCAAGGACTGATTCTCTTCCGCGATTTTCAGAGCTTCATCGCCCCGGCCGTTCCCGGCCAGGAAGGCCGCGGCGAACACCAGGTTGTAGGGGTCTTTCGGGTCCAGCGCCAGCGCCAGGTTCACATAGTGGTCGGCTTTCTTCACGTCGCCTTCGGAGTTCCAATAGACCGAGAGGTTGCGGTAGGCCAGCGCGAGCGGATAGGTTTTGACGGATTCCTCCATCAGGCCCAATCCCTTGAGGAATTCACCCATATGAATAGTCATTTTCCCGAGCCCGTGCTGCGCCACGGCGCGCGAGAGCGGGTCCGCGGGCATGTTCAGGATGGCTTCGAAAACATTGCGCGCCTTATCCCAATCGCCGATCTGGTGGCGGTAAAGCTCTCCCAGATATCGCATCGGCGTCGGATCGGCAAAGTCCATGTTGTGCGCTTCGGTGTACAGGCGGTCCGCTTCCTCATACTTCCCATTAAGCTCCGCCTTCAACCCGCGGATCATGGTGCGGTTGATGCGCGCGCCCAATGCCCGGTCGAAATTCGGCGCGTCGTGAATCTCACCGACATCCGTGACGCCGAGCTTTTTCAACTCCTTTGCGGCGTCCTTGGCCTTGCCGGGGAAGAGGCACTTCTGCTCCACCACCGCGCGAAAGATTGGAATCGCTCCCGCGCTGTCGCCCGCCTTGGCCTTTGCCTTGGCATCTTTGAATTGAGCGTCCACGGCGTCTTCGCGCCGCTTCATTTCGCCTTGGACCATCTTCTCGACGAGATCCACCTTCAGGAATCCGTCCTTGTTATCGGCACGGCCGATGATGGTCCCGTCCGGCGACGCCAGCACGGCCACAGGCAGCTTCACTCCGGTGCCGAGTTTCGACGCCAGCGGGAAATTCAAGTCCGTCACTTCCATCGAGACACACTGCGAGGCATAAAGCGAAAGCACGCGAGAAGTACGCAGGCTGGACTTCTGCAATTCTT
>JBGOTC010000127.1:0-8315 GCA_041476305.1 Terriglobia bacterium | reverse complement strand
CGCACCTGATGAGGCGCGATGCACCTTGCTCCGCTCGACCTGATCATCCTGGCCGTGTATCTGGCGGGGATCACCGCGCTCGGCGTCTATTTTCGCCGCGGCCAACGCAACATCCGCGACTACTTCCTGGGAGGGCGCACTGCCCCGTGGTGGGCGCTCTCGCTCTCCATTGTCGCCACGGAAACTTCCACGCTGACGATTATCGGCACACCGGCGCTGGCCTTCGCCGGGAACATGACCTTCCTGCAGCTCCTGATGGGCTATGTCGTGGGGCGCGTGGTTCTTGCTGTTATTTTCATTCCGCGCTATTTGCGCGGGGAGTTCTACACCGCCTATCAGCTCATTGAAAAGAGATTTGGCGTGCGCGCCAAATCCGCTGCGGCGTTGACGTTTCTGGTGACGCGCGCAATCGCGGAAGGAGTGCGCATTACGGCGGTGGCTCTCGTTGTGCACGTTGCCTTCGGCACGGGGCAACGCGCGTCCGTGGCGGTCATCCTCTTGCTGACGCTTTTCTATACCTGGGAAGGCGGGATGAAGGCCGTCATCTGGACGGACGTGATCCAGACCGCGATTTATCTGGGCGGGTCGCTCGTGGCCTTTTTTGTATTGTTGCAACACCTTCCCGGCGGGTGGGCGCAGGTTTCCAGCGTGGCCGCGGCGGCGGGCGGAAAACTTCGGGTCTGGGATTTCCGACTCAGTTTTGCCGAGGCCGCGCACACCTACACCTTCTGGTCCGGCGTGATTGGCGGCACTTTCCTCACCATGGCCAGTCACGGAACGGACCAGACCATCGTGCAGCGGCTTCTTGCGGCCGGTTCAAAACGCACTGCGCAGGCAGCACTTCTCGGAAGCGCGGTCATCATATTTATTCAGTTCGCGTTATTTCTGATGCTTGGAGTGATGCTCTATGCGTTTCATGGCGCGCCGCAGATTGTTGCGGGGCAAAGTTACGACACGGTCTTCCCGGCGTTCATCGTCACGCAGATGCCCGCAGGCCTTCGCGGGCTTGTGCTGGCCGCCATTTTTGCCGTGGCCATGTCCAACGCCAGCGGCTCGCTCAATTCGCTGGCCGCTTCGAGCGTGGTGGATTTCAAGACACTGTGGGGAAGCGCCGCGGACCCGTCGGGCAAAGATCCCGCTCGCTTGCTGAACCTTTCCCGCTGGATGACGCTGGCCTGGGGCGCCGTCCTGCTCCTGCTCGGCATGCTTCACTGGGGGCCGTTGCTCGAAGCGGGGCTGACCATCGCGTCCATCACCTTTGGCAGTCTGCTGGGACTTTTTCTTCTGAGCTTTTACAATTCGAGAGCGAATGCCTTTGGCGCGATTGCGGGAATGGCGGCCGGGTTGGTCGCCATGCTCTACATTACGTTTGAAACAAAGCTGGTCTGGACTTGGTACGTTCTGGTGGGCACACTGGTGACGTTGGCGGCGGGATCGCTGATGAGTTTGTTTGGCAGACCAGCGCCCAGGAATATTTAGCGAAGACGATGGCGTTGAGCAAACAGCGACTTGAACTTGTTCGCGGCCTCGGACCGTGGGCCGCGATGGCCATCGTCGTCGGCACGATGATCGGCACGGGTATCTTCCTGAAGCCCGCGGAGATGGCGCGCGAAGCGGGCTCCGTCGGCATCGTCTATGCCGCGTGGGTCGTGGGTGGAGTGCTCTCCCTGTTCGGAGCGTTGGCTTTCGCGGAACTCGGCTCGGCAATTCCGGAAGCCGGCGGGGAATACGCATACTTGAGCCGCGCCTTCGGGCCGGTGTGGGGATTCCTCTTCGGCTGGACGCACTCCATCGTTGCGCGCCCGGCCTCCGCCGCGAGCATCGCCGCAGGCGTGTTGCGTTTCTGGGCGTTCCTGATGCCCGCGGTGGGCGCGCCCATCCACGTGTTTGATTGGGACTACTCCATCTTCGGCCACACGAAACACTTTCATTTTGTTTTTTCATGGGCGCAGCCGCTCGCAATCGTTGTACTTTTCGGGATCACCGGGATCAACTACCTCGGCGTGAAATGGGGTGGACGCGTGCAGGTATTTCTGACGTTCATCAAAGTCGCGTCCGTCGTTTCCATCATTGTCGCGGCGTTCGCTCTTTCAAGTGGCAATGGAACTCCGCTCCGTCCCTTCTTCCCCGCAGTGATGGGGATGGGAACGATGGGGGCATTCCTCGCGGCTATGGCCGCGGCGCTGTGGGCCTACGACGGGTGGGAGGATTTGAATCTCGTGGGCAGCGAGGTGGAGAATCCGGGGAAGAATTTCCACCGCGCGCTCGTCGGAGGCGTGGCGGCGGTTGCGGTTATTTACATCCTGTTTAATGCGGCGAGCTTTTATGTGCTTCCGTTATCCACTGTGGCGCACTCCGAACATGTCGCGTCGGATGTTGTCGCCAGTTTTGGCGGACAAAGCGCGGCCATGTGGGTCACCGTGGCAATGGTGATTGCGGGGCTCGGATCGCTCAACTCATCCATCCTCAGCGGCGCGCGCGTGGACTACGCCATGGCGCGGGACGGCCTGTTCTTTCGCGTGGTCGGTGGGATCCACTCGAAGTACCGGACTCCCGGCGCTGCGTTGATTTTTCAAGCCATCCTCGCCAGCATTTTCGCGCTGACCGGGACATTTGAAGACCTCACTTCCCTATTCATTTTCGCGGGGTGGATTTTCTACGGATTCGCGACCATCGGTCTTTTCCGCTTGCGCCGCACGGAACCGGACATGGCGCGGCCTTATCGCTGCTGGGGATATCCGTGGGTGCCGGGCGCCTTCGTGCTGGGCGCTCTGGCGTTAACCATCAATCTTTGGATTGGCCGGCCGGTGCGCTGCACGATTGGTCTGGCCATGATGCTGGTGGGCCTCATCTTCTATCGGACCTGGAACGCAAGGCTCCGCGCCAAGCCAAATGCATCATAGGGAGCTCGACTTCTAGCGATAGAGCAGGTATTTCGAACGCACTGTTCGAAACAATTCCATCGCCCCATCCTCTTCCGAAAATATGCGATTTGGCGAATCTCCGTTCTTCAAACGAGTGATGGCGTTCGAGTTGCCGGCCAGAGTCATCAATTGTTCCACGTGGAACATTCCGGGGTACAACTTACCCAGCGTGGCGGCGATTTCAAAACCCATTAACATGGAATGTAGCGACGCGCGATCGGTGATGACCAGCGCGGCGCCTTCGCAGAGTTGGTCTTTGTAAAGCCCGGAGCGCGGAGTGAATCGCGTCGGCACGAAGCGCACGCCGGGAAGGTAGCGGCGGTTGAGCGAGTCGGTCAATTCCGTCGCGTGGATCCACGGCGCGCCAAACATCTCGAAGGGAGTATCCGTGCCGCGCCCTACGGAAATTCCGGCGGATTGAAGGATCTCCAGGCCCGGATACAACAACGCCGCATCCAGGCTGCGTAGGTTCGGCGAGGGCGCGGTCCACGGCAGGCCGGTCTGCTCGAAGAACTGGCGCCGGTTCCAATCCTTCATGGCAATCACGTGCAGGTCACACCCAATGTGATTTTCGGCGTTGAACATGTGCGCCATTTCACCAAGCGTCATCGCCATGCGCACCGGCATCGGAAAATAGCCGACAAAATTCAGTCTGTCCGCGTCCAGCAGGGGGCCTTCGATGAGTTCACCGCCGAGCGGATTGGGACGGTCGAGCACGTAAAGCGAAATGTGCCGCCGCGCCGCGGCTTCCATGGCGTAGGCCATGGTGGTGATGTAGGTATAAAAACGCACGCCCGCGTCCTGAATATCGAAAATCAGCGCGTCGAGCCCCGCCAGCATTTCATCCGTGGGGCGCCGAGTTTCGCCATACAAGGAATACACGGGCAGGCCGGTCGCGGCGTCTGTGGAGGAAGAGACATTGGCGTCCTCGGTGCCTCGGATGCCGTGTTCGGGGCTGAACAGCGCGACGAGCTTCACATTGGGCGCGTGCGCGAGGAGATCAATGGTGCTTCGACCGGCGCGGTCCATGCCGGTATGATTGGTGATGAGGCCGATGCGCTTTCCCGCCAGCGTCGAGAAGTTCTCTTGTTCGAGAACATCAATGCCTGTGAGAGTGCGTCCGGGGGCCGAAAGACCAGCGACGTCGTAAGGGCGCGCCGCGCCACCGCTAGCGCGGGAAATCTGAGAGGCGGACGGCGACCCGGGCGCGCCAGCTCCCAGGGCACCGGCGACAGCAGTGGAAATGCGAGCGCGGAGGCTGGAGATGGCCGGACGTCCATAGGGATGCACGCTGTTCGCGAGGAAGAGGACAAATGTCTGACTCGCGGGATCGATCCAAACCATCGTGCCGGTGAAGCCGGTCATGCCATAGGAGCCGAGAGGAAATAATTCGCCGCGCGGCGCGGAGTAGGCGGAGTCGATGTCCCAGCCGAGGCCACGCACGGACGGCACCCAGGGCGGCTGCTGTGGAGTGGTCATGAGCTTCACAGTCGCTGCGGAGAAAATGCGCCGGCCATCCGGCGCGACTCCGTTGGCGAGCAGCATGCGGCAGAAGAGCGCGAGGTCGTTCACAGTCGAAAAGAGTCCGGCGTGGCCGGCGACGCCGCCCATTTGTCGAGCCCGCGGATCGTGGACAACACCGCGCAGAATTCTGCCGCGCCCGGAGCCGGCCTTTGTGCCCGCCGGCAGATCAATTTCTTCGGTGGGGGCGATGCGCCTCATCCAGCCGGCAGAAGGAACGAAGCGCGTTTCCTTCATTCCGAGAGGAACGAATACATTCTTCGTGACGAATTCATCGAGCGGCATGCCGGTGACTCGGCGGACAATTTCGCCGAGCAAAATAAATCCCGTGTCGCTATAAACAAATCGCGCGCCAGGGGGCGCGGTGAGCGGTTCGGCGTAAATTTCACGCAGGAGTGGATCGGTTCCCGACCAACCGGCTGAAATGAGTGCGTCATTCGGATCGGGCGAAAATCCGGCCGTGTGCGTCAAGAGCTGGCGCAGAGTAATCTGGTTTTTGTCGGCCGCGACGCCTTCTGTGCCGAGTTCCGGCAGGTAGCGAACGACGGGGTCGTTCAACCGAAGCTTGCCCTGTTCGATCAATTTCATCACTGCTGAGGTGGTGGCAAAGACCTTTGTGAGTGAGGCGAGATCGAAGATCGTATCCGCCGTCATCGCTTCGCGCTGCGGCAGGATGGCGCGGGAGCCGTAGGCCTTGCGCCAAATTACGCTGCCATGCGAGCCAACGAGCAGCACACCGCCGGGAATTTCATCCTTCGCGATGGCTTCCTGAACAACGGAGTCAAGCGCGGATAAGCGCCGGTCAGTGATTGTGCCGCCGGCCGCTGACTTCGGCGCTGTTGTTGCGCGTCGCGCAGGTGCCGGCGCTTTACCACCGCTCTTTTGCCGGCCACTTGCCGGTGGAGCAACGCTCGCCGCGAGCGTGAGCACGGCCAGCGCCCCGACGAGGGTACAATTCGGAAGTGACAACTTCGCACGCGACATGGTCAATATCCCGGTGACTTTACAACAAAACCTGCAAGACGTGGGCTTCCGCGCAAGGCGCTCTTCCAATGCTTAAACGGAAGCCGCGCCGCAGGCCGCCCTCCAGAAAAAAGAAGAGGCTCTCCCCGTCTGAGCGTTGGGTGCGGAAGACGCTAGACGAGATGTCCCTCGAAGCGAAATTGGGACAACTTCTGATGGTCCCTTTTCATGGACGATTTGCTCCGCCTGACGATGCGGAGACGAAGAAACTCCTTCATTACATAAGAGACCTGCACGTGGGCGGGCTGATGCTGCACACGCGCGTTACGCCGAATGGAATTGAACGCGGCGAAATTGCAGCCACGGCAACTCTCATCAAGAAATATCAGAAAATGGCGCGCACTCCATTGTTTGTCGCGGCCGATTTTGAGCGCGGTACCGCCATGCGCCTTGAGGGTGGTACGTCATTCGCGCACGCAATGGCAATCGGCGCGACTGGATTGCCATTCGCACCACAATCGGTGGGCCGTGTTACAGCCTTGGAGGCGCTGGACCTGGGGATCAATTGGATTTTCGCTCCCGTCGCCGACGTCAACAGCAACCCTTCAAACCCAATCGTGAACATTCGATCGTATGGGGAAAACCCACAAGATGTTGCTGATGCCGTCGGTGGATTCGTTTGGGGCGTTCAGTTCCCCGGCGCGCTTGCGACCGCAAAGCATTTTCCGGGGCATGGAGATTCGAGTACGGACTCACATCTCGATTTGCCTCGTATTCCTGCGGACCGAGTTCATCTGGACCGCGTTGAGTTAATCCCTTTTCGCGCAGCGATCTCTGCTGGCGTCGGCTCCATCATGACCGGTCATCTTTCAGTTCCGGCTCTGGAGCCAAATGTAGAAATCCCCGCCACTCTTTCTCACCGGATCTTGACTGACCTGCTGCGCAAGGAATTGGGATTTCGGGGACTGATCGTCACGGACGCACTGGACATGGCGGGTATTACGGCACGGTATGCACCCGGAGAGGCCGCAGTCCGCGCGATTCTGGCGGGTGTGGATGTGCTGCTGCTCTCTCCTTCGCCGGATGAAGCAATTAACGGCCTTCGCGAAGCAGTGGCCTCGGGCAGATTAGCGATCGCGCGCGTTGATGAATCCGTTAAGCACATTCTGCGAACGAAAGCACAATTGGGGCTCTTCAAGAAGCACAAAGTGAAACCGGAGAAATTGGATCTTGGAGATGGACGCGAGGAAGTGGACCCAGCCGAGTGGGCTGACATTCTAGGGAATTTCGGCATCACTTTGCTGCGAGATACCTCAGGTATTGTTCCGCTCAATTCCGCCAAGCCTCTGAAAATTCTACTGGTCTCCATTGACGCCGACCCGGACCGCGTCCCCGGCGAATCTTTTGAGCGCGAATTGCAATTGCGCGCGGACTCAGTCGAAGCCATTCACGTTGATGCGAAATTCAATCCGGTAACACAAGTGAAACCTCCGCAGACGGATTCCTACGAAGTCGTTGTTGCTGCGTTGTTCGTGCGCGTCGCCGACCGCAAGGGCACGATCGCATTGCCTCTTGAACAAGTCGAACTGGTGGAGCGTCTCCTTGCGCAAGAGAAACCTGTAATTGTCGTATGTTTCGGAAGTCCCTATGTAATCGAGCGGTTTCCAAAAGCGCCCACTTGGCTCGCAGCATTCAGCACTGCAGACGTCGCGCAGCGCGCCGCGGCGCGGGCGCTCTTCGGCGAAATTGATATCGGCGGCAAGCTGCCCGTCAGCATCCCAGGCGCGGAACCTCCGCTCAAGATTGGCGATGGCCTCTCCCGCGCAAGGGTCCCCATGACCCTGCCCGCTCCGAACAAAGAGCAACCATCGCGGCTCAAATCTGTCTGGTCACTGCTTGACCAAGCTGTGAGCAATGGCGCATTTCCAGGCGGCACAATCGCGGTTGGCTGTCAGAACGAATTGTGGGTTCACGCATTCGGGCGGCAGACCTACGATAAGAAATCGCATGTCATGATGTCCGATACGATTTTTGACGTTGCGTCCCTCACAAAGCCTGTGGTGACGGCTACGCTTGTGGCTGGGGAAGTTGAGGCAGGAAATCTGGACCTCGACGCGAGGCTCGGAACCTATTTGCCCGAATGGGAGAGTGGCGATCAGGCTGAATGGCGCAAACGCGTCACTCTGCGACACCTGCTGACACACACTTCCGGATTGCCCGGGAAAGTCTTCTACTACGAGACGGCCAAGACAAAGCGAGCAATCATTGGGCGCGCGCTTTCCGAAAAGTTGATCTCTGAACCGGGCGCGAAAGTTGAGTACTCCGATCCGGGGTTTATCCTGCTTGGTGAAGTCCTTGAGCGAGCTGCTGGCAAGCCGCTTCAAGAGTTGGCGCAGGAGCGCATCTTCGCTCCACTTGGAATGTTCGACACCATGTGGAACCCACCACGGAAATTACGCAAGAGCATCGCGCCGACAGGAATGGATTCAGCGCTACGAAAGCGCGTGATGCAAGGCGAAGTGAATGACGACAACGCGTTTGTGATGGGCGGAGTCGCCGGTCACGCCGGCCTGTTTTCGACCGCAGACGATCTCGCCATTTTCTGCCGCATGATGCTCAACGGCGGCATCTATGCGCATCGCCGGTTGCTGCGCCGTGCCACAGTCGAACAGTTCACATCCGCGCAACCGATCTCCGGCAATACACGCGCGCTGGGCTGGGTGGTGCGCACGGAACCATCCGCAAGCGGCCGCTACTTTTCATCTCATAGTTTCGGCCACGCGGGATTTACGGGGACTTCCGTGTGGTCCGATCCGGAAATGGATTTGTTCGGCGTTCTGCTGTCCATGGGCGTGCATCGCTCGGGCGATAAGTTGGCGATTCAGGATGTGCGCCGCGGCCTCGTCG
>JBGOTC010000126.1:0-8365 GCA_041476305.1 Terriglobia bacterium | reverse complement strand
TCGCGCTCCACGCGCTTTCGGAAATTCTCGAAGTCCGCCTGGCGATGAATGAGGGTCTTGCGCAGCTCCTCTTTTTCCTCTTCGAGTTTCGCAATGCGCTCCTCCGCAGTCGGATTCACGGGAGGGTCCTGCGCGGGAGCCGCAGCAGAGGAAGCTCCGTCGGCCTGATCAAGGGCCTCCGGAGTCACCGGCGAATCTTCGCGAGGACTTTGCGAATGATGTTTTGCAGACACTTCATTTAACTCCTGTCCAAATTTTCGCTGAATAACCGGGCAACGTAGGCCACCGCCGTAATCGCGCGCTCGTACTGCATCCGCGCGGGCCCCAGCACACCGAGCGATCCTTGCGCGTGATCGTGCGCCGAATAGGGTGCACTGATGAGCGCCAGGCTTTCCCCGCCCGCGGAAATCTCATCCAGGCCAATCTGCACCAGCACCGGCTCCGGCGACTCAATGCAGTGATTCAGCAATGCCACCAGCTTGTGCTTTTCCTCAATGGCCGCAAGCAATTCCTGGAATTGCGCCTGGCTCGCGAACCCCGTGGAGGCCGCCATTTGCGCCGCGCCTTCCACATACACCTGCCGCGCGGGCGTCTCCGCCAGCAACTTCGGATCGCACAGAGTCAGCGCCGCGGCGGTCAATTCATCGTAACGCTCCCGCTCACTCGCCAACCGCGCCATTAAGTCTTCGCGGATAGCCATCAGCGTCCACCCCGAGTAATGACGGTTCAAATGTTCAGCCGTCCGGTCCAGCTCCTCCTGTGAGAAGCGCCGCTCGGTCTGCAAGACCTTGTCGCGCGTCGCGCCGCCGGGAGCAATCACGATCGCCAGCACCCGCGCATCCGGCAGCAACAGGAACCGCAGGTGTTCGACAATTGCCTTCCCGATGGGCGGGGACACCACAATTCCCAGCCCTCGTGAAATCCTCGCCAGCACTTTCCCCGCGCGCTCGGCAATTTCTTCGGGACTCTTCGCGGCCGCCATCTCTGTGCGGATCCATTGCTCATCTTCGGGCGTCAATCGCGCCTGGGCGGAAATCATTTGCGCGAATAAGCGGTAGGCTGCAGCGGTCGGGACGCGTCCCGCGGATGTGTGTGGTTGCGAAAGGAACCCGCCTTCTTCCAGGTCCGCCATGACGTTGCGGACCGTGGCTGGGCTCAATTGCTCGGCCTGCCGCTTTGACACCGCGAGCGACGACACCGGTTCCCCAGTCTCTATGTACATGCGCACCACATCGGCAAGGATGTGCCGGTTGCGCCGCTCCTGTTGCTCGTTGTGTCGCATGGTCCTTCGTGGAATCCCTGAAAATCAATTGTATGCAGCCTGTCAAATGGAAGCAACTGGGGGGAGTAACTACTCGTGGTTTTCGACTACGGCGGCCTCTTGACTGCATGTTAGACAGCGTTATGAGCAGCCTCGCATTTCGAGTTTGCGGGCTTGAGCGCCAGATTTGTCATCCATGGAGAGTCTTCACGCGCCTCCGACTGTTTGAAATCATGCCCCCACTTTCCTGATGGGAGTTTGGCCGTGTAAGATACGCTGCGCTTTGCCCGGCGTCAACGCTGCGGCAACATCATGGGGAGGGTGCCTTGCTCCGAAGGATTATTCTGCTCTTCTTGCTGATTGTTCCCTTGCCGTTCCTGTCCTCCATGTATCAGCCAGGGCACCTGCAACGCTTCATAATCGCCGGTGCCATTCAAGGCGGTCTCATCGGCGTGGCGGCGTGGGTTCTGGTGAATCAGCGAAGGGATGGCGTTGCCGTCACTGGGCGGCGAGAATCATTGGTGGCCGCGGGGCTCCTCATTGCGAATTGGGCCGTGACCTCTATGGCCCTGAACATGAACGCGCCGCCACGCGGCGAAGCTTGGCTGAAGACTACTCTAGACCAGCAATTCCGTTACTATGCGCTGGTCGTCGGCGGCCTGGTTGCCCTCGGCGGGTTGTCTGCGCTTGCAGCTCGCCTGCGCGATGCCGGCGAGGGAATGCTCTCGGCCCTTGGGCTTACTTCGGCCGTGGTCTCCCAACTTCTATTTACACTGCTGTTTCTCTCGCTGCCGTATGCAACCACCGCTCGATTCAATTCTGAAGTTCATCCCGGAGATGTTGCGCAGTGGTGGCCGGCCTTTGCCGCAGTCTTCTATTCGATCGAAATCGTTCAGAGGGTCCTGCTTTACTTCGCGATGATTCTCTTCGCCGCGAGTTCATGGCGGACGGAAATATTGGCCCCACTTCCAGCGATATCCCTTATTTCATTGACACTGCTGGCGGGTTTAGCGAACCTGGCCGTCCATATTCCACCAGCCGTGCCCTTTGTCCTGCCCTATCTTACCGGAGTCTTCCTGCTGGGCCAGATGGGGGCTGGAATACGAACACGCCCAAGTACATCCTGATGGGCGCGCTTATTCCCCGCCCACGTTTTCCGTATCAATCTGCGCGCGCTGCAAGCGGTCGGAATAGTCCACGTAAAGTGTCTTCCACTCCGAATAGAAATCCAGGGCGGCCGTGGCAGCTTCGCGGTGCCCATTGCCGGTCTGCTTCACTCCCCCGAACGGCAGGTGCGTCTCCGCGCCAATGGTTGGGGCATTGACGTACACGATTCCCGTCTCCAGTTCGCGCATGGCCTTGAAGGCCTTGTTCACGTCGCGCGTGTAAATGGAAGCCGAGAGGCCGTACGCCACTCCATTCGCAACCTCCACTGCTTGCGCAAAGCTATCAATGGGGATGACGGAGACCACCGGGCCGAAAATCTCTTCCTGACAGATGCGCATCTTCGCGTCGCAATCGGAAAAGATGGTCGGCTCGTGGAACCAGCCCTTTGCGAGCGCTCCTTGGTCGAGCCGGTGCCCGCCCGCGGCAAGCTTCGCGCCTTCGTTGCGGCCAATCTCAACGTATTCCATCACTTTCTTCAGGGCGTCTTCGTTGATCACCGGCCCCATGTCCGTCGTGGCATCCAGGCCATCGCCAACGCGGAGAGCCTTCACACGCTCCGTGAAGCGCGACATGAACTCTCCATAAACTTTCTTGTGGACCGCCACGCGGCTGGCCGCCGTGCAGCGCTGGCCGCTGGTGCCGAATCCGCCCCACACCGCGCCCTCCACGGCCAGATCCAGATTCGCGTCATCCATCACGATGATGATGTTCTTGCCGCCCATTTCCAGGTGGCACTTCTTAAAGGTCGGGGCGCAAGCCTCGCTCACGAGGCGTCCCACGGCGGTCGATCCCGTGAAGCTCACCAGATTCACTCCGGGATGCGCCACAACGGGCGCGCCGGCTCCCGGCCCGTCCCCCAACACAATGTTCACTACACCGCGGGGCAGCCCCGCCTCATCAAGCACCTGCACCAGGTTGTATGCAGAAAGCGGAGTATCCTCCGCGGGTTTCAGTACCACCGTGTTTCCACAAACCAGCGCGGGCATCATCTTCCACGATGGAATGGCCATGGGAAAATTCCACGGAGTCACAAGCCCCGCAACGCCGATGGGCGCACGCACGCTCATGGCAAACTTGTTCGGCAATTCCGAGGGAGTAGTCTGACCGAATTGGCGGCGCCCTTCCCCGCCCATGTAGTACGTCATGTCAATGGCTTCCTGAACGTCGCCGCGGGTCTCCGTCAGGATCTTGCCCATTTCTCGGGTCATATCCCGCGCCAGATCGTCCTTGCGCCGCACCAGAAGTTCCGCAGCGCGAAACAGGATCTCCGCTCGTCGCGGCGCAGGCACCAGCCGCCAGGTCGTGTACGCCTCCGCCGCCGAGTCCACCGCGAGGTTCACGTCCTCCTGTGAGGATTCCGCAAACAGCCCCACCAACTCACCGGTATTCGCGGGGTTGCGGTTCTCAAACGCGCGCCCGCTGCGAGAGTCCTGCCACTCCCCGTGGATATAGTTCTTATAGACTTTCGGAGCGACTGCTGTTGCCATGGGGCCTCCCGGTTTGTGGGCGCGACGAATCTGGACTACTTGGCAAGTCCTGCCGGACGCGACACTTCAAAGTTAGCAGACGCCTTCTGGAGCGTCAACGCGCCCAGCGACCGGTGCATCCGGATATTTAATGCTGGAACTGCACTTTAAGCTATGCTCTTTGCGCCACAATCAGACTTTATCGGATAGGAGCAACCTCTAATGCAACTTTCAATCTTTCGCATTCTCGGAACCACCGCAATGGCAGCATCCCTGATTGTTTCGATTGCCGGGACGAAGGACGCGAGCGCGACGAGTTTCGCAAACAACCAGAAAGAGGTCGGGATGACCATCCACGTGACTGGGCCATTTGATGTGAAGCTGTTGCCTCAAGATGCACCGGACAAAGCGGAGGGCTCCACCCTCGGCAGAATGTCCATCGACAAGCACTATCATGGCGACCTTGAAGCCCAGGGCACGGGCCAGATGTTGACGGCTCTAACAGATGTAAAAGACTCTGCCGGCTATGTCGCCATCGAGCGCATCACCGGTACCCTCAACGGCAAGACCGGATCGTTTGTGATGCAGCACAGCGGCACTCTCGACCACGGTGCCCAGCACCTCAGCGTTACCGTAGTTCCGGATTCCGGCACCGGACAATTGAAGGGTATTACCGGGAAGATGGGCGTGATCATCGCGGCTGATGGAAAGCATTCTTACGAATTTGAATACACACTTCCTGCCTCACACTGAAAAAACACCAGGCTGGCGAAACAGACGGGCTTACTTGGACCGCGGAGTTGTCGGAGATGAGGACGTTGAAGCCGGAGGCGCCAACCGCGGCGCTCCGCGCCCGGCAGTTGTTGATCCCAGGCCAAGTTTTTCAAGCGAAAGCGCGTTTAACTTGCCGCTGGGATTCAACCCGTTCGATTGCTGAAACTTCTTCATCGCGTCGATGGTTGCGGCATCCCACTTTCCCGTGGGCGCGCCAATATAGACATCCGCCTGGATGAGAGCGTTCTGGATTTCCCGGATGCGGTCCGAGGTCGGCGCCATCTGTCCGCGCGACCGGGATGACCTTCCCCTGCCCGTTGTCTTCTTCTTTGTGGTTGTCGTTGGGTGGCTTGCACTCGGGGCTTTGCTTGGCGGCTTCGCGGTAGAGGGCTTCGGCCCCGTCTGCGCTGAAATTCCCGCACACAGAAATAGGCAGAGGCCGCATGCGATCAGGAGACCGCCGGCGGCCTTTGCATTCGTCTTGAGCGTCCCTGCCAGATTGCGCCTCGCTGGTTCCGATTACTGGTCTGTCGCCGGCACAACTCCCGCCAGCAACCGCGTCCGCACACCGCCGCCTTGCAAATCCGCGCGGATGGTCTTGAACACCACGTCCTGCCCGGGCTTGAGCGCGGCGATCACTCTGCGGTAATCGGCCGTGTTGTTTATCGGGGTGTCGTTGATTTCCACGATCAAGTCGCCGCGGCGCAGCCCGATATCTTCACCAAAGCTTGCCGCTTCGGGGTCGCGCATCACCACCACACCCTGACGGTTTCCGAGTCCACTTCGTTGCGCGATCTCGGGTGTGATGTCGCTGACCACTACGCCAAAGGACCGCTGCTGTGCTTCCGGCGCGGGGTTGTCATTGCCATTGTTCTGCGCCGACTCCGGGAAGATCTTGGCGCGGTCGCCCACGGCAATGCTCACGTCATGCGGCTGCTTGTTGTGGACGTAGGTGAGCACTACCGTCTGGCCAATCGGTGTTTGTGAAATCGGATCCACCAGATCATTCCCGGTGTGAATCGGCTTTCCATTCACCTTGATGATGACGTCTTCGGCCTTCAATCCCGCCCTCTCCGCCGGGCCCCCGGGCGCCACGGATTGAATCACCATCCCATATTCCGTGCCCTTATAGCGGAGCACGATGGGGTTCGAGCTTTCCTCTTCATTAAACGTGACGCCAATGGAGCCGCGCACCACGTGGCCCTTCGAGATGAGCTGGTTGTAAACGCTAATGGCCATGTTCGAAGGCAGCGCGAAACCCACTCCCTCATTCCCCAGGCTGCGCGACCCGGTCATGATCGCCGTATTAACCCCAATCACCTGTCCGGCCATGTCCACCAACGGCCCGCCGGAATTGCCCGGATTAATTGCCGCGTCGGTCTGCAGGAAGCGCTGGAACTGCCGGTTCTCCGTCCCCACGTTCACGCGGTCTTTTGCGCTCACGATTCCCGCCGTCACGGTGGCCCGCAAACCAAACGGGCTGCCGATAGCAAGCACCCAGTCTCCCACTTGGACGCCCTCGGAATTTCCGAGTTTTGCGAACGGCAGGTCGTGCGAAACCTCAATCTTGATCACCGCCAGGTCCGTCTCCGCGTCCGTACCGATCACGCGCGCATCGTATTTCGCGCTCGAACCATTCAGCTGCACCTTGATTTTGGTTGCGCCCTCCACAACGTGATTGTTGGTCAGGATATATCCCTTGGGATCCACGATAATTCCGGAGCCCAGGCTCTGCGCATCCTGCTGCGGAGCCTGATCCTGATCCATGAAGCGGTCAAAATAGTCCTGCAGGGGGTCCTTCTCATTTCCCTGGGGCTTCTGCGGGCTGCCGGGGCCGGTCGGCGGCGTGCCGCGGAACCGCTGGTTCGGTCTCGGTTCCACGTGTTGCACCGTGGAGATATTCACCACCGCCGGTTCCACCTTGTTCACGATGCCGGAAAAAGTGTTCGACATCACCACTGGATCGGGCACCACCAGCGGCTTCGCGTTTCCTTCAAAGACTGCGCGCACAGACCCAGGGCGTCCGGAGACGATTGTCCCCAACAGGATGCCCGTAGCCAGCGTCGCCGTTACCATCAACAGGACCAGCGCCTTCCGGCTTCTCGTCCAATTCATAATTTCACGAACTCGAATTGCCATTTGTCCCATTCCTCCCAGGATTTCAGGGTCTGGCCGCAGTATACCACCGCGAACAGCCCTCCATCACTTAGACGCTCCATGCGAGATTTCGTGTGCAACACCTGTACCGGAGGACATTCCCCAACCCTGCCGCCAATTTCACTGATCCCCAAACGAAGACGATGTCCGCGCACAATTATTTCCTCTTCCTTAGATGGCGACTTCGCGTGCCGCGTTGCGTGTGACAGCAGGTCTGCTATTATCCCTCTGGAGCCGCGGATCGATGCCCCTGCGCACCATGTACGAAAAAATCTGGGACGCTCACGTTGTCACCGAGCCGCCCAAGCAGCCCGCGCTCCTCTATATTGACCGCCATCTGATCCACGAAGGCACTTCCCCGCAGGCGTTTGCCGGCCTCAAGGCCACCGGCCGCAAGGTACGGCGGCCCGACCTGACCTTCGCCGTGATGGATCATTCCGTTCCCACCATCACCAAGGACCGTTTTCTGCCCATTGTTGACCCGGACGCCGCGGGCCAGTTCACCGCTCTCGAACGCAACTGCAAGGAAACCGGCGTTCACCTCTTTGACATGCACAGCGCCAATCAGGGCATCGTCCATATTATTGGACCGGAGTTGGGCATCACCCAGCCCGGCCTGACCATCGTCTGCGGCGACAGCCACACCTCCACGCATGGCGCGTTCGGCGCGCTCGCATTCGGAATCGGCACCAGCGAAATTGAGCACGTCCTCGCCACGCAGTGCCTCTCCCAATTCCGCTCCAAAACCATGCACGTTGTGGTCAACGGCAAGCTTTCCCGCGGAGTCACCGCCAAGGACATCATCCTCGCCATCATCGGCAAGCTCGGCATTGCCGGCGGCACGGGTTTCGTTTTCGAGTACGGCGGCCCGGCCATCCGCGCGCTCTCCATGGAAGGCCGCATGACCATTTGCAATATGTCGATCGAGGGCGGCGCCCGCGCCGGTATGGTCGCACCCGATGAAACCACCTTCACATATCTGGAGGGGCGGCCGTTCGTGCCGCGAGGGAAGGATTATCTGGAACTCGTCTCCTACTGGAAAACGCTTCCCACCGACGCGGGCGCGAAATACGACGCCGTGCTTGACCTCGATGGCGAAGAGCTCGCCCCTCAGGTCACCTGGGGCACGAATCCTGGCATGGTCATGCCTGTCACGGCAGCGGTCCCCGGCCCGGAGCAATTCCCTGACGCCGACTCGAAGGAGGCTGTCGCCCGGGCTCTCGAATACATGGGACTCAAAGCGGGCACCAAACTGGTGGATGTTTCCGTGGACCGCGTCTTCATTGGCTCCTGCACAAACGCACGCATCGACGATCTGCGCGTCGCCGCGAAAGTTGTCGCCGGAAAGCACATCGCGAAGAACATCAAGGGCGCACTGGTTGTTCCCGGTTCGCGCGTGGTGAAGGTGCAGGCCGAAAAGGAAGGCCTCGACAAAGTCTTCACCGCCGCGGGCTTCGAGTGGCGCGACGCCGGCTGCAGCATGTGCATCGGCATGAATTATGACGTACTGCCCGCGGGCGAGCGCTGCGCCAGCACCTCC
>JBGOTC010000125.1:0-8376 GCA_041476305.1 Terriglobia bacterium | reverse complement strand
TCTTGTCATAGCGCGCTTTTTCGACGTTCAGGATCTTGCCTTTGAGCGGCAGAATGGCCTGGTACTTGCGGTCGCGCCCGCCCTTGGCCGAGCCGCCGGCCGATTCGCCCTCGACGATGAAGATTTCGCAGCGCGCGGGGTCGCGTTCCTGGCAATCGGCCAGCTTGCCGGGCAGTCCGCTCGAGTCCATGGCCGATTTGCGGCGGGTCAGCTCGCGGGCCTTGCGCGCGGCTTCGCGGGCGCGCGCGGCGTCAATGCACTTGCCGATGATGCGCCGCGCGACGGTCGTATGCTTGTCAAACCATTCGCCCAGCCGCTCGTTGACGAACTGCTCGACCTGGCCCTTGATGTCACTGTTGAGCTTGCCTTTGGTCTGGCCCTCGAACTGCGGTTGCGGCAGCTTGACGGAAACCACGGCCACCAGGCCCTCGCGCACGCCGTCGCCGGTGATGGAGACTTCGTCCTTCTGTTCCTTCAACATTCCCGTCGAGGAAGCAAAGTTGTTGATCGAGCGCGTCAACGCGGAGCGGAACCCGGAAAGGTGCGTGCCGCCGTCCACGGTGTTGATGGTGTTGGCGAAGGCGAAGATGTTTTCGGTATAGCTATCGTTGTATTGCAGCGCGATTTCCATGTCCACCTGGTCGCGCTTGCCTTCCATGTAGATGGGCGAATCGTGGAGCACGGCCTTGCCCTTGTTCAAATGCTTGACGAATTCGGCGATGCCTCCGGTGAAACGAAACTCCGTGGATTTGTCATTGCGTTCGTCGGCGAGCGTGATTTTCAGGCCCTTGTTGAGGAAGGCCAGCTCGCGCAGGCGCTGCGACAAGATGTCGTAGCCGAATACGGTCTGCGTGAAAATCTCCGGGTCAGGATGAAAGGTGATCTTGGTGCCGCCCTTGCGGGTTTTTCCGGTCTGCTTCAGCTTGCCGGCAGGCTTGCCCCGCTCGTAGGACTGTTCCCACACCGCGCCATCGCGATAGATTTCGAGATCGAGCCAGTCGGAAAGCGCGTTCACCACGGAAACGCCGACGCCGTGCAAGCCGCCGGAAACTTTATAGGTGTCGGAATCAAATTTCCCGCCGGCGTGCAGCACGGTCAACACAACTTCGGCGGCGGGGCGTTTTTCGGTGGCGTGCATATCCACGGGGATGCCGCGGCCGTTGTCGACGACGGTGACACTGTTGTCCTCGTGGACCTCGACATTGATTTCATCGCAGAAGCCGGCCATGGCTTCGTCCACGGAGTTATCCACCACTTCCCATACGAGGTGATGGAGCCCCATTTCGCCGGTGGACCCGATATACATCGCCGGCCGAAGGCGCACGGCTTCAAGGCCGCCGAGGACCTTGATGGATGTAGCGTCGTACTTGTGCCCGGCCGAGCGTCCCGCGGCTGAATCTTTTTCTGCCATGTGATCTCCCGCAAGCTACGAAGGGAAGGGGCTCAAAAGAAGTGAGCTGACCGTCGCCTTACCCTGTGATCGGGGCCAACGTGCGGCCGGGACTCGTAGGGTTTCTTGCTTCATCCCGTCTCGCGCAGCGAAACGTGGCGAAGACTTTCTTTCTTCCAGGCTCTGCGTGCCCTCTTTTCCTGGCGCGGAAAAGATCCCCGGGCTTCACCACAATGCCTGGCCGACGTGTCGAACTGGAGGAAGAAAAGAAGTCCGACAGCGATGAAATTGTACCGGAATTGGGGCGATTTCTCAAGGCGAATTGCGGGCCGTGTGCTTTATGTATCTGTTTTGTAATCAATGGCTTGCGGGCGTATGGGCGGGTGGTCTAAAGGCCGACAAAAATGCGCCTTCTGAGCAGTAATTCACTTGTTAATTTGTCGCGCTGAATTGGCCGCGGGAAGTGCCAGCGCACTCAAATCCGCATTGGCATGATGACGTAGCGATAGCGGAAAGGCGTGTCCGCTTCGGGACGCATCTGTCCGGCGGACTGCTCGTCCTTCAATTCCAGTCGCACCGGGCCATCGGGAGCGGCGGCAAGAAAATCCAGCATATATTGCGCGTTGAAGCCGATGGAGATGGGCTCGCCCTTGTAGGGTTTCTCGATGGTCTCCGTCGCTTCGCCGTACTCGGGGCTTTGCGCGGAGATCTCGACGCCCTCGGTGGACACGGAGAATTTCACGGCGCGGGAGCGCTGGTCGGCGAGTTGCGAGACGCGGCGCACGGCGTCATTCAATTCGTTGCGATCGAGCACCACCGCCTTGTTGTTTTCGCGCGGCAGGACCGCTTCGTAATTCGGGAACTGCCCGGTGAGGATGCGCGAGACCAGGCGGCGCGAGCCGGCCTGGAAGAACAAATAACTGTCGTCGCGCGAGAACTCGATGACACTGTCGTCACCGGCGTCCGCGGTGAGGCGTTGAATTTCCACCAGCGCTTTTTTCGGGACCAGCACGCGGACCTCGTTGTTCAACCCGGCGAATTTGTGATCCGTCTCCGCGAGCGCGAGGCGGTGGCTATCGGTCGCGACCATGGCGGCCATTTCCGGCTTAAGGATCAGGAGTCCGCCATTCAAGGTGTAACGCGACTCTTCGACGGAGATCGCGAAGGCGGTGCGCTCAATCAGGCCGCGGAGAAGGCGCGCGGGGATCTTCGCCAGGGCGTGCGGCGGCTCGGGGATGGCCGGGAAGTTGTCTTTCGACATGCCCACCATCTTGTAGGTCTTTTTGCCGGACTGTATCTGCACCCAGTGGTTATCGAGAATCTTGAAGCGGATCTCCTCGTCCGGCAGAAGGCGCACGAGTTCCAGGAGTTTCTTGGCCGGGATGGTGCCGCTGCCGTCTTTTTTGATCTTGGCTTCGCAGGAGGTGCAGATGCTGAGCTCCAGGTCGGTGGCGGTCAATAGGAGCTGGTTGCCCTTACCTTCAAAGAGAAGGTTCGAGAGGATGGGGATGGTGGTCTTGCGCTCGACGACACCCTGCGTCAATTCGAGCTCTTCCAACAGGGGGTATTTCTTTACGGTGAATTCCATCGTCTCCGATCCTTCGCGGAGTTTGGTTGTGGCGCCGCTCATGGGACTACAATCTACTCTAAATTAAGTGAAGGTAAAAGTAGTCGTAGCCGTAGCCCCTGTGGAAAGCTGGATAAGCTGTGCAAACCACTTACGGCACTAAACTTGCGTAGTGGAAGGATTCCGCGCCCCGTGGTGGAAGCCGAGGAAAACGAGCGCTGACAAGGGAAAAGTCACGCCGCAAAGCGCAATTACGCACAGGACCGCACAGGCGAGCCACAGGATATCAAGCGGATTCACACAGGCGGGAGCGGGCAATGCTATACGCACATGGATTGCGCGGGGAAACCGCTAGCGGGGATCGGAAAAGCCAGCCTCAGCTGAAGGAATCGAGCAGCTTGTTGATGGTGCGATTGAGATCCTTGTCGGTGCGGCGCAAGGTGTCAATCTTATTGATGGAGTGGAGCACGGTGGTGTGATGCTTGCCGCCGAATTGGCGGCCAATTTCCGGCAGCGACGCGGAAGTGAGCTGCTTGACCAGGTACATGGCCACCTGCCGCGGAAAAGCGATGGCTTTGGAGTTGGAGCGGATCTTCAGGTCGGCGTCGCGAAGGCCATATTGCTCGCCGACGCGCTTCTGGATGAGTTCGATGGTGACCTTTTTTTCCTGCGTGGCAATGATGTTCTTCAGTACCTGCTGAGCGGTGGAAATATTGAGCGCCACACTGGTCAGCGAGGCGTAGGCCAGCAAGCGCGTGAGTGCACCCTCGAGCTCGCGGACATTCGACTTGATGCTGCGCGCGATGAACTCGGCCACCTCGTCGGGCAGATGGACGCGTTCGGAATCCGCCTTCTTCTGCAGGATGGCAATCTTGGTTTCCAGGTCGGGCGGCTGAATATCGGCGATCAAGCCCCACTCGAACCGCGAGCGCAGGCGCTCCTCGATTGCCGAGATCTCTTTCGGTGGACAATCGGAGGAAAGCACAATCTGCTTGCGCAGCTCGTAGAGCGCGTTGAAGGTGTGGAAGAATTCCTCCACGGTGCGCTCCTTGCCGGCGATGAATTGGATATCGTCCACCAGCAGCACGTCCACGTTGCGGTAGCGGTCCCGGAAACTGATCATACGGTCGAAGCGCAGCGAGGTGATGACTTCATTGGTGAACTTTTCCGCGCTTACGTAGGTAAGCCGCAGCGCGGGGTTGCGCTTCTTGATCATGTGTCCAATAGCCTGCATCAAGTGCGTCTTGCCCATGCCCACGCCGCCGTAAAGGTACAGCGGGTTATAAGACTTGGAGGGCTGCTCGGCCACGGCCAGCGAGGCCGCGTGCGCGAACTGGTTGGAGTTGCCGACGACAAAGGTGTCAAAGGTGTAGCGCAGATTCAGCTGATGGTCCACGGCGTCGAAATCGAGCCGGGACTGGCGGACCAGCGGCGAGGGCGCGGGAGGGGCTTCGGGCTCATCACAAAGGAACTCGACGCGGGTATTGGCCATCCCCACTTCAGTGAGCACGGCTTCCAGAAGGGAGCCGTAGGTCTCCGAGAGCTTCTTGCGGAACATGCGGTTCGGGACGCGGACCAGCAACTTCCCGTTTTCGGTACCCTGCTGCCGGGTGGGGCGGAACCAAGTGGTGAAGCTATGCGGGTTTACCCGCCGCTCCATGTGCTGGAGGATCTTGTCCCAGGCATTTACGATGGTTGCTGTACCGGCCACTTCAATCCCTCAATCCAGCCGAAAAAAAGGCGGCGCTGCCTGCAGGGGGCCTATTCCCAGGCTGTGGAAAACCTGTGGAAGGCGCAAGTTCAGACGCTGTCGGTAACTCTTCCTTGAAAAAGTCGTCTTGCCGGGGCGTACGACCCGCCCTCGTTCTCTTCGAGGATTCCCAAGGCCTCGGAGAGAAATCGCCGCTCTGTTGCCGCGCTCAAAAACTTTTTCCGGCTTCCCGGCAACGCCAAGTCCACTTGTTAGCAACGACAGGTGGCACCGCGAAACGGTGCGCGGGAGAGAAGCGAGGCCGCGATTTTCCACAATTGAGGGGGTGGCGGCAAGGAAAAACTGCGCGGAGACCCGGCACGCCACCCACAGGCTTTGCACAGGTTTTCCACAGCGCGGGTTTTTGTAACGAAAGCCGCCTAAAGCGGTACTTTCTCGGTCGCGGGGAGGAGATTTGACTTGTCCGCGCGAGGAAATTCGTAAACGCCCAGGGTATCCGAGGACATCACCAGGCGATCGGACTCAATTTGAATTGAGTTGGGCTCGAACCGGATGCCTTCCTTGGTGTAAAGGCGGTATGTGACAAGAAGCTGTCCGTCGGCGCCAAAAAGCAGGAGCTCGTTGGAAATCGCGAGCCAAACGCGCTGTGCCTCCGGTTCCACGCCAATGGCGGAGAGGCTTGGCTTCAGGTGCGGAGTGTCGCCGTGATCCACCTGGCGCTTGATTTCGCGGCGAGCGGCCTGCGCGGGAGGCGCGAAAGCGGGCAGGGTGAGCGCGACCTCCAGCGACGAGAATCCGAGACGGTCATACTTGCGAAAGGTCGGCTCGGGAATGAAATTGAAGGCGTAATAAACGTGTCCGGCGGCATCGCCAACCATGCGGCCGATATTCAGCGCGCGGTTATACGACGCGCTTTCCACTATATCGATGGATTCACCAAACGAGCGAATCTCTTTTCCCGCGGAGTCGAAGATGGCGACCAAGTGTTCTGAAGTTGCGCTGGTGGCCGCGAATTCGCCGCCGGAGAGCGCCACAATTCCCGTCGGCGACGCAAAAGAAACGTTCAGCAACAGCGCGCCCGCGGGCGAATACACGCGGAGGGAGTTTCCGCCGCGATCGGCGATATAGATGCGGCCGGCCGAATCCACATCAAGCGCTTCACCATAAATAAGCGCCGCGGGACCCTTCGTGCCAGGAGCGGGGATCTCGGCCACTTTCGCTCCGGCAGAATCGAAGACGAGTACCGAACGCGATTGCAACACATAGGTGCGCCCGCCCGGGCCGAGCTTGATGGCGCGCACGCCGGCGCCCACCTCGGGAAAGAGGCGCTTGGTCGCGTCGAGTTCGATATCCACCTGCGCCAACGCGCCGCCCGCGCCGGCGGCGCAGAGAAGCGCCACGAAGAGAACGCGTAAGAGCTGGAGATGGGTTTTCATGGCCGAAGAATTATATATAGCACCAGATGAGGAATTCGCGGCTCGGGATGCCAGCCGAACCCGCAAAGGGCCCGCGCGGGATTTCATGAAGGAACGCGCAGGCGTGAGATACCGCGCGCGCGGCCAGTGGCCTCGTCCACGTCCACGATCACCGCGTTCAAGCGCGGATCGCCCGCGGCAACTTCAAATTTCCCGGGGAGCGCATCGAGGAAGCGCCTAATCATGGCCGAGCGATCCATGCCAATTACAGATTCGTGCGGGCCGGTCATGCCGACGTCGGTGATGAAGGCCGTGCCGTTCGGCAACACGCGCTCGTCGGCGGTGGGCACATGCGTGTGCGTGCCCACGACGGCGGAAACGCGGCCGTCGAGATACCAGCCCATGGCCTGCTTCTCGCTGGTGGCCTCGGCGTGCATGTCCACAAGAACTATTTTCACGCCGGGCGGGACGCGCGCCAGTTCCTGGTCCGCTGTTTTGAAAGGGCAATCGAGGGCCGCCATGAAAACGCGGCCCTGCAAGTTCAAGACGGCGTAGCGCACCCCGCCGCGCGAGGTCCCGAGGTAAAGCCCGCGCCCCGGCGCCCCGGCGGGAAAATTCGCGGGGCGCAGCAAACGGGGTTCGTGAGGAATGTAATCCAGGATTTCCTTGCGATCCCAACTGTGATTGCCGCCGGTGATGACTTCAACCCCCGCGGCGAAAATCTCGTCGGCCAGCTTCGGAGTGATGCCAAAACCCGAGGCGGCATTTTCCCCGTTGGCGATCACCAGATCCACGGCGTGCTCCGACACGATGGCCGGCAGATTCCTTGCCACCAACTCGCGTCCGGGCGAGCCGACAATGTCACTGATAAACAAGATGCGCATGGATCAGAAGCGGTCCTCGTGATTTCCCGCAAATGGCCAGAATGTCTGCGGCAAGAAAGTTGGAGCGGTCCACTGGGCCGTGTGGGGCTAGGCCGTGAACCTCGGAAACAGGTCGGGCGCCACGCATTCGCTTCAGGCTTCCCCGGATCCCTTGCGGGACGCGGGGTATGCGCACCGCGAATTAAAGGAGCGCCCAGGAGATTCACATTGGTTCAAACAGCCTTCGCACCATCACGGGCTTGGCAGGCCGGCTCCGCTGGCATTGTAGCCCGCCACCGGAGGGCAGGCAAACCGGGCGGTTTTTCCCTGTGCTATTCTGCGTTTATGGGGAGAAATACTCGCGCGTTGGTGTTGATCGCGAGCGGGGCGTTGATCGGGCAAGCCAACGCCACTGCACAGGCACCGGCGCAGGATCACGACAAAATGCCGGGCATGGAAATGCCGGGCGAGAAATCGCAGCGGATGAACGCCGCCGGGCGGTTCCTGATGCGGCGCGCGTCAGGCACCGGCGCGAACCCGGAGTCCGCGCCGATGAACATGCTCTTCGTGCGCGCGCGTGGTGGGCATCTGATGCTTCACGGGGAAGGTTTTCTGGGCGATGTGCAGCAGACCGGGCCGCGCGGGGGCGACAAATTTCTCTCGACCAACTGGTTCATGGGCGAGGCGGAGCACGATCTGGGACGCGGCGCGTTCACGGCGCGAGCGATGCTGAGCCTGGAGCCCGCGACAGTTACAGGCCGATCCTATCCGGAGCTATTTCAAACGGGAGAGACCGCATTCGGGCAGCCGCTCGTTGACGGGCAGCACCCGCACGAGTTCTTCATGGAGCTGAGCTTTTCCTACGCTCGGACACTCGGTGAAAAAACAACGGTAGAGATTTATTTTGCGCCAGTGGGCGACCCGGCACTCGGGCCCGTGGGGTTCCCGCACCGTGTGTCGGCGGCGGAATTGCCGCAGGCGCCGCTGAGTCACCACTTGCAAGACTCCACGCACATCGCCAACGAAGTGATCACCGCGGCGTTTCACCGCCCGCGCTGGGGCCTGGAGGTTTCCGGGTTTCATGGCGCGGAACCGAACGAAAACCGCTGGAACATTGATGGCGGCGCGCTTGATTCCTGGGCCGCGCGATTGAGCTGGACGCCGACGCGGAATTGGAGCGCGCAGATCTCCGCGGGGAGGTTGTACAACCCGGAGGCGTTCGAGCTTGGAGACGTTCTGCGGACAACGGCATCCGTGACTTATAACCGCCCGTTCGAGCGCGGCGAGTGGGCAACGAGTTTCATCTGGGGGCGCAACCACAAGACCGCGACGCGCGTAAATACAAACTCGTATTTGCTGGAATCCTTTGTGAGATTTCGCGCGAACAACTACTTCACCGGACGCATCGAGCTTCTGGACCGCGACGAACT
>JBGOTC010000124.1:0-8401 GCA_041476305.1 Terriglobia bacterium | reverse complement strand
GTAGCCGAGGGGAACGGTGGTAAGTTTGTGCAGGCTGCGTACAAACAATCCCGCGGCCACCAGCAAGACCAGCGATATAGCCACTTGCGTGGCCACCAGCACCTTGCCGATGGGGAGACGCCCCGGCCCCTTTGTGCCCCCGGAAATATTTCGCACCGTCCCACGGAGAACTTGATTCAAGTCAACTCTCGTGGCGCGCACCGCGGGGGCAAGCCCGAACAGAATGCCGGTGAGCAGAGTCAGTCCGATTGTGAAGGCCAACACTGGAAGATCAAGATGCACGTCGAGCGGGACAGGAGTTGAGTCCGCCGAGACCATTTGCAGCAGCAACCGGTCGCCCCATTGCGCGAGCAGCAGGCCCACGGCGGCGCCGAGAGAGGCAAGCAATACGCTCTCGGTCAGCAATTGCCGTATGAGGCGCCCGCGATCCGCGCCGAGAGCCACGCGTACACCCAGCTCGCGCTGTCGGCCGGTGGCTCGGGACATCAATAGGTTGGCAACGTTTGCGCAGGCGAGCAGCAGCAATAATCCGACCAGTCCCATCAATACGGCAAGAGGCCTTTCGTACGTGCCCCGGAGAGCGGAAAGCCCGTGGCGGGCGTCGCGCGCGATGATGCGGCTGCCCAGAATGTTCCCCCGGATGCTCACATCCGGGATTGTCTCGGCTTCCGCCTTCAGATAATTCTCGAAGGTAATATTGATGGATGAATTGGCCTGCGCAAGACTCACGCCCGGCTTGAGCCTGCCCACGATGTGCAGGAACATCGTCTTCGTGACTGAGCCCGGCTTTTGCGTGAGCCAGTCCCTTCCGGGAGCTACGGCCTGCTGCATGGTGAGAGGGACCCAAAGCTCCGGCGCGTCGCCGACAACGATGCCTGTAAACTCCGGTGGCATGACGCCGACGACATCGAAAACAGTTTGGCGGATGCGCACCTTGCGCCCGATGACCGCAGGATCCTGGTGGAGCCGGAGCTGCCAGAACGCGTAACTCACCACCGCTTGCGGATAGCCGCCGCGCCCCTGATCCGCCTCGGGACCGAACGTGCGGCCCATCAGCGGCTCCGCGCCCAGGGTGGAGAAATAGTTGCCGCTCACCAGATTGATGCGCGTGATCGTGCCATCTTCCGTGCTGCTGGTGGAAACAAGGGGCGTTGTGGTTGCCGCGCTGAGCGCTAGGGTGCTGGAGAAAACCTGGTTATTGTCCCGCAGGTTTTCATACTCCTGCCAGGTGAAAAACCAGCGGTCGCCGTTGTTCGTGCCGTTCTGCATCCCGAATCCTTCGGGATTGGAGAGCACCACCAGTTGCTGTGGGTTTGGGACAGGAAGTGATCGCAGCAGCACCGCGTTCATGACGCTAAAGAGCGCGGTGTTCGCGCCGATGCCGAGAGCGAGAGTGAGGATGGCGATCGCGGAGAAGGCCGGGTTCTTGGCGAGTGCTCGAACCGCAAACCGCAGGTCCTGCCAGAGAGTATCCATGCGCCTCCCGTTCAACAAGGAAAGCTGTCGCGTGCTAGTCAATAAGACGTCGCTAGGTTGAAAATGTCACGCGGAGGAGGACGGCTGGTTACGGCTCAATCGCCTGTTTCGCTGTCGGCTTTACTTGCAGATTTGCGATGCTGGCGGCGTCCCATCCGCCGCCGAGAGCCTTGATCAGGAGCACGGAAGTGACCAGCCGCTGACCCTCGATCTCCGAAGCCAACCGCTCATTGCTAAGCAGAGATTGCTGTGCGGTCACGACATCGAGGTAGCTGACCAGACCGCCAACATAGCGGTTATTCGCGATGGTGAGCGCCTTCCGCGCATCGTCCACAGCTCGCGCCTGCGACATCGCTGCCTGCTCGAGCACGCTTAACCCCACCAAGTTGTCTTCCACCTCCTGAAACGCCGTGAGCACTGTGCCGCGATAATTTGCGATGGCCCCGGCATAGCCCGCCTTCGCGAAATCAACCTGCGCCCTGCGCGCCCCGCCGCTTAAGACGACTTCGGCAACGGCCGCGCCGACAGCCCAGAACCCGCTCGTCAGCGTGGCCAGCTTGGAAATATCGAAACTCTGGAAGCCGCCGCCGGCGGAAAGAGTCACGCCCGGGTAGTAAGCGCTTTGCGCAACTCCGATTTGAGCGTTGGCCGCCGCCATCTGCCGCTCCGCTTCAGCGATGTCGGGTCTGCGCTCGAGCAAATCGGAGGGCACGCCAACTGGAATCGTGGGGATGTTCGCCGGCATCGGCTTCGCGGCCAATTTGAAACTGGAAGCCGGCTGCCCGGTGAGAGTCCCCAACGCATTCTCAAATTGCGCGCGCTGCTGCGTCAGCAGAATGGCCTGCGTGCGCGTGCCGTCGAGGAGTGTGCGTTCCTGGGCTACGTCGAGTTGTGACGCGACGCCGCCTCGCGCGCGCTGCTCCGTGAGTTGCAATCCGCGCTCCAGTGATTCAACCGTGCGGGCGTAAACTCCGATCTCGGCGTCCAGCGCGCGAATGGTGAAGTAGTCGGCGGCCACCTCGCTTGCGACCAGAAGCCGCAGGTTTCCCAAATCGGCGACGGAGGCCTGCAGCGCGGCGCGCGAGGATTCGATGCTCCGACGAACGCGGCCAAAGAAATCAGGTTCGTAGGTGACCGTGAACGGAAGTTGAAAATTGTTCTGCGTGAATGGGCTGGGCGTGGAAATAAACGGCCGGTTTCCCGAAACGCGCTGGCGCTGGGAATTGAATCCCACACTTGCCGTGGGATAGAGCCCCGCCACAGAGAGCCGCGCGAGTGCGCGGGCCTGATCCAGCCGTGCCACCGCCGCTTGCAATGTGGGGCTCGCGCCCATGGCCTGCGCTTCCAGTCCGTCGAGATCGGCGTCGCCGAAGATTTTCCACCATTCCCCCTTGGGGATCTGGTCGCGTGGATCGCCCGGGCGCCACGGGTCTTCGGCCTTCCAGACCACGGGCGCGGGAGTAGGCGGGCGATGGTAATTGGGTCCGGCGGCACAGCCCGCCAGCGCGAGAGACATGAGCGCGGCGACGCTGCGCATGGAAAGTGAATGTCGCACACTCATGATTTGGGTGATGGGGCCTTTACGCGGACCTGCTCGCCTGCTTCGAGGGAGTCCGGCGGATTCACCACCACAGCATCCTTCACCTCGAGTCCTTGTAGCACTTCCACACTACTGCCGAAATCGCGGCCGATGATAATGTGCCGCAATTCGATGCGATTCTCGGATGTAACGATGGCGGCAAGCACTCCCTCCGGACGGAAGAGCAGCGCGTTCACAGGGAGAGAGAGCCGGTTACCGGAAATCTTCAAGTCAAAATGGACTTCCGCATACGAACCCGGCAGAAGCTGCCCCGCCGGATTCGGGATGTCAACTTCCGTCCGCAGCGTGCGTGTTGCCGGATCAATGGAGTCCGCGGTGCGCACCACCTGCCCGCAATATTTTTTTCCGGCGAATTCGGCCAATTGGATGCATGCCCGCAAACCTGCGCGGATCGAAGGTGAAAAAGTCTGCGGGACGGCGGCGAATACGCGCAGTGGGTCAATCTGCGCCAGCACGAATAGCTCTTTCGCCGTCCCGCCGCTTCCGGAATTGATCAGCATGCCGGTATCGACATTCCGCCGCGTGATGACGCCGGAAAACGGCGCGTAAATGCGCTTGAAGGATTCAAGTTCCTCGAGACGCTTGACGTTCGCCTCCGCGGACTGCACCACGGCTTTTTTCGCGTTGAGGTCGCCGGCCGCATTATCCACTTCCTGTTTGGATACGGACTCCGTCTTGAGCAATTCCTGATAGCGCGCCGCCGTGATTGCCGCGAGATTCAAGTTCGCCTGGGCGGTAGCGAGGTCGGCATTCGCCTGCTGCAGTTGCCGGTCAATTTCCGGGTTATCAATTTCAGCCAGGAGCTCCCCTTGCCTCACGCGGCTGCCAATGTCGCGGTACCACTTCTTCAGATATCCGTCCGTTCGCGAGAAGATGGGCGAATTCACGAAGGGTTCGAGCGAGCCGGGCAGCACCAGGCTGGAATCCACATTCAGTGGGCTGGCATGGACCACCTCGACGAACGGAACCGCGGCCCGGTTGGTTTGTTCCGCGAGCACGCGGCTGGCGCTGCGCTTTTCGGAGATGCTATAAATTCCGAGGATCCCCAGCACGAGGAATGGGACCACCCAGAAAGCCAGCATTTTCCCGCGGCCTCTGCGCGCCGCGGTGCCGCCTTCTCCTTGCCGCTTATCGTTGATTGATTCCGTCATGCGCGCGGTTCTCCCAACGCTACGCCCGTCCCGCGGTCAAACTTCCCGCGCGGCTATGGCGCCGGTGCAGGAGTTTGAACACGCAGGGCACAAAAAACAACGTCGCAAATGTCGCAAAGAAAAGTCCGCCGATTACCGCGCGGCCGAGCGGGGCGTTCTGCTCACCGCCCTCGCCGAGTCCCCAGGCCATGGGCGCCATGCCGATCATCATCGCCAGCGCGGTCATCAGCACCGGGCGGATGCGCACGAATCCGGCCTCCAGCGCCGCTTCGGTTGAATTCGACCCCTCCTGCATGCGCTCGCGCGAAAAAGAAACCATCAGGATGCTGTTCGCCGTCGCCACTCCCATGCACATGATTGTTCCGGTCAACGACGGAACATTGAGCGTGGTGTGGGTGAGCAACAGCATCCACAGGATTCCGGCCAGCGCCCCTGGAAGCGCGGTGATGATGATGAACGGGTCGAGCCAGGATTGAAAGTTCACCACGATGAGCAAATAGACGAGCGCGATGGCCACCAGGATTCCCGCGGCCAGCCCGCCGAAGGAGGTGGTCATCGTCTGCACCTGCCCGCGCAGGTCCATCTGCGTGCCGCGGGGGAGCTTTGATTCGTACTCTGCCATGATCTTACGGATGTCCGTCGCCACGCTGCCCAGGTCGCGGCCCTGCACCGACGCGTAAATATTGACCATCGGCTGCGCATCGTAGTGCGAAAGCTCGGCGGGCCGCGCCGTCAAATGAAAATCCGCCAGGTTGCCCAGCACTTGCGGCGCTGTCGCCTCCGGAGAGGAGACCGGAATATTCTGCAGCGCCTGCATGGAATCTATCTTGTATTGCGGCACCTGCACGGCGACCGAATAACTGATGCCGTTCTGCGGATTGATCCAGAAGGAGGGCGAAGTCTGAAAGCTGGAGCTGAGAGTGAGCAGCAGACTCTGCGCCACATCGTTCTGGTCCAACCCGACCGATTGCGCGCGCGTGCGGTCCACATCCAAATGGATGGTGGGCTGCTCAAACATCTGGTGCACATGAACGTCCACGGCGCCGGGGACGAATTGAATTCTGTTTGCGATTTGCTGAGCCAAGTCGTAATTGGCGCGCAGGCTCGGCCCGGTCAACTGGATATCAATCGGCGCGGGCACGCCGAAATTCAGGATCTGGCTGACGATATCCGCCGGTTGGAAGAAAAATTGTGTGCCGGGAAATGCTTCCGCGAGTCGCCCGCGCAATTCGGTGACGTAATGGTCCGTCGACGTCGCGTGGCCCGGTTTGAGTGAAATCAGGATTTCCGCGTCGGACGTGCCAATGGTCCCGGAGTTGCTGTAGGACATGTTCAAACTGCTGTAGGGCAGCCCGATATTGTCCAGCACATTGCCCAGGTCTTCAGGAGGAATCACCCCGCGAATTAGCCTGTCCACCTGATCGCACTCGCGCGCCGTCTCTTCCACGCGCTGCCCGACGCGGCCGCGCATGTGCAGCCGGATCAGCCCCGCGTCAACGGTAGGGAAGAAATCCTTGCCCAGCACCCACGCGATGGGCGCGGAAGCGACGCACAGCAGGAGGAACAACGCGACAAACATCCAGGCGTGCTCCAGGCAATAGGAGAGCGAGGAGCGGTAAGCGTTGCGCATGGTCTCGAACCCGCCGGCGAAACCGCGCTGGATGCTCGCGAAGGGCCCGCGCCCCGTGGCGTGGTCTTCGCCGTGCTGCCCGCGCAGAAGGTACATCGCGAGCGTGGGCACCAGCGTCCGCGAGAGCATGTAGGAGGCGAGCATGGCGAACACCACTGCCTCGGCAAGCGGCACGAAAAGAAATTTCGCCACGCCGGTCAGAAAAAACATGGGCACAAAAACGATGCAGATGCAAAGCGTGGACACAAACGCGGGCACGGCGATCTGTTGCGCACCGTCGAGGATGGCTTTCAGCGTTTCTTTTCCCTGCGCGAGGTTGCGGTTGATGTTCTCGATTTCCACCGTGGCGTCATCCACCAGGATGCCCACGGCGAGCGCGAGTCCACCGAGCGTCATGATATTAATGGTTTCTCCCAGCGCGCTAAGCATGCACACCGAGACAAGGATGGAAAGCGGAATGGAAATGGCAATGATCAGCGTGCTGCGCCAGTTGCCGAGAAATAGCAGAATCATCAGCGCGGTCAGGGCCGCCGCGATGATCGCTTCCCTGACAACACCCTGAATGGCCGAGCGCACGAAGATGGACTGGTCAAACATCGGGGTAATCACCAGCTCCTTGGGCAGCGTCGCGGCAACTCGCGGCAGCAGCGCGTAGAGTCGCGCCACGATATCGAGCGTGGAAGACCCGCCGGTCTTGAACACGCTCATCAGCACGCCGCGCTGACCATCCATGCGCACGATGTTCGTCTGCGGCGAGAAGGCGTCCGACACATACGCAACGTCGCGGATATAGACCGTCGCGCCATTCACCGTCTTCACCGGCAAATTGTTTAGCTCCTCGATGGTCACCGGGCTGCCGTTCATTTCCACGGGATAATCAATGGGGCCGAGTTTCACGGAGCCCGAAGGCAGAATCAGGTTCTGCGCGTTGATCGCGTTGATCACATCCACGGGCGATAGTCCCTTGGACTGCAACGCGGGAATGTCCACGTTCACCGCCACCAGCCTCTGCTTTCCGCCGTAAGGGTAGGGAGTAGCCGCGCCGGGGATCGTCGCCATGCGGTTGCGGATGAAGTTCACCCCCAGGTCATTCAATTGCTGTTCGGACAACCCTTCGCCACGCAGGCCAAGCTGCAGGATTGGCACCGTCGAAGCTGAATAAACAAGGACCAGCGGGGGAGTGGTGCCCGGGGGCATGTTGTGAAGATTGGATTGCGAGATCGCGGTAATTTGCGCGATAGCTCTTGCGATATCCGCCTTCGGCTGGAAGAAAACCTTGATGATGGAGCGCCCCTGCTCGGTCTGTGATTCGATGTGCTCGATGTCGCTGGTAGTCGTCGTCATGGAGCGCTCAAAGTTGGAAATGATGCGATGCTCGATGTCCGATGCGGAGAGTCCGGAGTAATTCCAAACCACGCTGACCACCGGGATATTGATTTCGGGAAAGACGTCCGTGGCGGTGCGTTGAATCACCAGCGGGCTGATCAGGAGTATGACCAGCGCGAAGACAATGAACGTGTAGGGCCGGATGAGAGCGAGTCGTACAATCCACATACGTTTTGGAATCCACCCGCGCTATCTGTGCGCCGCGCTTCCCATTGCAGACGGCTGGGGCCCGCGCGGGGTTTCCATTCTCGCATGACCCTGCAAATCCGCCATAAGAAGAATGGAGGGAGGCTGGAAAGGCCGCCTGCCCCGGCAATTAAATTGGTTGACTCCGCAGGGTCTTTTGACTAATGTCGCTATCGAATATCGATGTCGAAACACGATAACCAGCGCGGTAATCTAGGAATTCGGGGAGATCGCCGGGATATCTATTCCGGTCTGATTCGCATTCACATCCTGTACCACGCGTGTGAAGAGCCTATCTTCGGTCTCGGAATGATCGAGGAATTGCAGCGCCACGGCTACAAGCTCAGCGCGGGGACTCTTTATCCATTGCTTCACGGTCTGGAGCGCAAGGGGTTGCTGCGGTCGCGCCGCGTGCGGGCCGCGCGCTGGATCCGCCGCGAATATCGCGCGACCGTTGCGGGACACAGGATGCTGCGGATCGCCAAACAGCGCGTGCGGGAATTGTTCGGAGAGATTTTTGAAGTGAAGTAGAGGAGGGGCCCATGTTCGAGCGGGGTGGAAGTCCGGCATCTTGCGGAAGATCTCTTGCCATGGTGCTGATTTCTGTGCTTTTCTGCGCGCCGTCAACGGCACAAACAACCCGGCCGGGGCGAAAGGTGTTCACGCTGGGAGAGGCCGTGGATTACGCGCTCGCGCACTACCCCGCGGTGCGCGCCGCCATGAGCCAGGTTTCCGCCGCGCAAGCAGGCGTTTCCGCCGCAAGGACAATCTATCTCCCACAAGCAAACGCCCTCTGGCAGACAAATCGCGGCACGCGAAACAATATCTTTGGCCAACTCCTGCCGCAGTCGGTTATCCCGCCCATCTCTGGGCCGGTATTGCCGTCCGCGGATAACGGAAGCGCATGGGGAAGCGCTGCCGGTGTGCTCGTTGCCTGGGAGCCGTTCGATTTCGGCTACCGCAACGCGACAG
>JBGOTC010000123.1:0-8405 GCA_041476305.1 Terriglobia bacterium | reverse complement strand
TGGGAGCTTCTGTGGAATTCTGCGGCGGGGCGCTGGTCTCCAACGAATTGGAAGGAGCGCACTTTGCTCACGGGGCCACCATGGCCACCACGCGCGAGCGGCTCCGGGAAATCGGCGGTTTTGAGGCCATGGTGGACCGCCACTCCGACGATTTCGAGTTCGGCAACCGCATCTCGAAACTTGGTTACCGCGTGGAGCTGGTCCGCAAACCCGTGTGGATGATTTTCGGCAGGCAGACGCTCTGGCAATACCTGCGCCACGAGTTGCGCTGGACCATTGGCCTGCGCCACATTCGCCCGGGCGGCCACGCCGGCCTATTCTTCACTCAGGGATTCGCGCTGACAGTGCTGGCCGCCGTCATCGCCCCTTCCACGGCGATTTCCATCGGATTCGTGGGCGCTTACCTGATTCTCCGCTTCCTGATGGCCTGGACGGTGGGAATTTGGGGAATGCGCGACCCCGTCGTCCGCAGCAAATTCTGGCTTCTGCCGGTGCGTGACTTCTTCGCGTTTCCCATCTGGCTGGCCAGTTTTCTGACCAACAGGATTGAGTGGCGCGGCATCCAATTTACGATTCGTGATGGACGCCTGATCCCCGTCATTCCGCCCGCCGAGCGCGGTTGACGGATTCGCATTTCCTGAATAAAGTAGAAAAGTCCACAGGCGAGATGCTTTCTTCGTGATTTCTTGCCCGCGGTCCAGGCGGTTGCTTCACGCCTCCCCGGCTGGGAGGTCGTACAATTGGCAGTACATCAGACTCTGGATCTGATTATCCTGGTTCGAGTCCAGGCCTCCCAGCCAATTTCCTTCCCATTCGGCATTCACGCAAAATCAAGTGGGGTGCCCGTACTAGCGCACCCCGCTTTGAACCCCGATCGCTTGGGCATTACTTCATTTGGAGCTGCGACCGCAATTCACTGAGCGAATCACCCTTCACCTGCAGCAGTTGGGCGTGCGTGACCAGATTCTTCGCCAACAGTGAGCCTTCCGTCGCTCCGGCCACTGCCAGTTTCAGATGCGCGGTTCTCACGCTGGCTGATCCTGCGGAGTCCGTCTTGATCAAGGCCGCGGCAAATTCCATTTCCGCATCGCGTCCGCGGAGCTGGATGGCGCGTGTGATCATTGCATAGCCGTCGCGGCCGGATGCAATTTCCGTGGCTGAATCCTTCCAGTGGGCCTGTTTGTAAGTTTCAATCAAGTAGCCCAGATCGAACAGCGCCAGCGCATCTGTCTTGCCGGATTTCGCTGACTCATTCGACCGTGCTTCGACTCGCTCCAGGAGCCGCGCGGCGACGTCGCGGTCTTTCATCGTGTAGACGGTTGCGCGGCGAATCGTTTCCATACGCACGATCACCGGCGTCGTGGGTTGCAAGAGAGCCAGCGTGTCGTCGGAAAGATGTTGGACGTTGTACGCCGGATCAGGCGCATTCCAGGTCCCGCTGCCGAAGGGCAGGGATTTTGCCGTGCCAATGTCGAAGGGCCAGCAAACCAGCGGGGGCCCGGCATAGACCGCCACTGCCAAGAGTGTGAGTACAGCACAAGTACCGAGAGCAATTCGAGACCGATTCCCCAACATGCGTGTCATGTTTCACCTCGTGTCGGATTGATTTCCTGCTACAGGTAGAAAGACGGGAACGCCTTGCATGTGTTAACACGATGCGGATGAGAGGCGGGGGTTTCAGGAGGTTTTGTGCTTCGTCTCTGGTGTGATCCTCAAGATGTCATAGGCCACTTCTACATTGTGTCCGGGGAATTCGGTGCCGATTCGCAGCGCAAGCTCCGGAATCGTCGGGGCGCCATTTTCTCCATTCAGCCCGCGGGCATCGTCCATCAGGATGACATGCCCAACTTCACGCTGACTCAGGATGGCCGCCAGCTCCACGCCAAGCCTTTGCTTGTCCCCATGCGTGCCGGCCCAGCCGTAATAGCCGGCGTCCAGCCAGAACAACGCGGGCTGCGTGAGTGATTTCACAAGCTCCGGCAAGATCTTCTGGCTATCGCCCTGCAGGATGTGTATGTGCGGGTAACGGCTGAATTTGCGGACAGCTTTGTCGGCAAGCCTCGGATCCTGCTCGATGGAAAATATCCGCTCGAACCGGGATTTCATCGCGGCTACCATTTCGCCGTGATAGGTTCCCGTCTCCACGAGAGTTTTCAATCCGTATCTCGCGCCGTAATCCCGCACGGTTCGTTGCTTCAATAAGTGGGGGGAGCGGACCGGCCTGCCGCGCAGATTCCAATACCAGTAATCAGGATAGTGGCCCAGCGTCTTCAGCGTGGCATAAAACGGGACGCGCTGGAGGAGCCTGCGGAGAGCTTTCAATGGACCTCGCGGCCGCGATGACTCTGCGGGATGGCATCATAGGAAGCCGCTTGCGGGCTGTCAATTCCCATCGCTTGGTGGCAGAGTTATCGGAACGCACCGGCGATCAAGAAAGGGCGGAGGCGCAAATGGACACGAAGCAGAAGACAGTCATCGTTGCGGGAGGTACAGGCGCGCTCGGCGCCGCCGTATCGCGCGCGTTCCTCGCCGCTGGCGCGCAAGTAGTGGCCACCTACCGCCGCCAGGAGGAATTTGACGAGTTGGCCCGTGCCGGTGGACCGCACTTGACCGGTGCAAATGTTGACGTCACCGACGAATCCGCCGTGGCCAAGTTTGTCGAAGAGGTGGAAACGCGGAACGGCGGCGTGGACGCCTTGGTGATTGCTGTCGGCGGCTACGCGGGAGGCAAGCGCCTGTGGGAAGCCGATCCAGATACTTACGAGAAAATGTTTAACCTGAATTTGAAAGCGGCCTACGTCATGACACGAGCTGTTCTGCCCGGCATGATCCGGCGGAACCGCGGAGCGATCGTCAACGTAGCTTCCAAAGCCGGATATGGACGTGCCGCGGGCGCCGCCCTCTACGCCGCTTCCAAGGCCGCCGTGATGGCACTGCTCGATTCTCTAGCGGAAGAAGTGAAGGCTTACAACATCAACGTGAATTCCGTCGTGCCCAGTATTATGGATACGCCCGCCAACCGCAAAGCCATGCCCAAGGCGGATTTCACCATCTGGCCGAAGACGGAAGACGTCGCCAAAGTGATTGTCTTTCTATGCTCGGAGGGTGCGCGCCTCATTCAGGGCGCGGCCATTCCGGTCTATGGCAAGACCTAGACATCGCGCGGTGCCGGCTCCACAAGTTCAATCAGGATTTTCTTGCTTTCACCTGCCTCCGCCAGGAAAAAATTGACGCGCGTCCCGTCCGCGCCGGGGCGAGTCGCGGGATAGACGGCCTTCGCGGAGAACTCCGCCGCCAGGATTTGTGTGGCGCGGTCCACGTTCGAGACTTCGTATTCCACTTGCTGGATCCCCTCGCCGAACTTTGCAAGAAATTTTGCGATGGCCCCATCGCCGCCCGGCTGCGCCGTGGTCAGGATGTCCAGCCGCACGCCGCCTGGAAAATGCAACTCGAACTCCTGCGCGTCCTGGTCGGGAGGCACATCGGCGAGCGGCGGCGATCCGTTCGCCGCGCGAATCCGGGCGAATGTTTCCGGCGTGACTGCAACACCAATCGTGGACCGGAACGCGCTGCCATCTTGCGGAGAACTCTCTCTCAAGAACAGGGCCGCCAGTTCGGGGTTGGATATCCACAAACCGATGGTGTGGCTCGCGGCGCGCCCGCCCATTTGGAACAATTCACTTGCGCTCCGCTCACGGTCCACCGCCTTCGGGGCTGCCAATTCTGAAATCCAATGGGACACTCTCTCCGACCGTTGCGGCAACTTCCTCGACGGCTCGGCCTCTCTCTTTTCCCTACTCGAAGCGAGCACTGATGCCGTGACGGCCACGGTCAGTATCAGGGCGACAACTCCCAACGCCCATCCGGAGGACACCGCGACCCACGGCGCCGCCAGCATCTTCGCCCCCACAAACAGCAGGATCACGGAGAGTCCCTCGTCCAAATACCGGAAGTAGGGAAGCGCGCCGAGCAACAGAAAGTAGAAGGCGCGAAGGCCCAGAATCGCGCACACATTCGATGTGAACACGATGAACGGATCGCGCGTTACGCCAAAAACCGCGGGGATGGAATCAATCGCGAAAGCCAGGTCCGCCCCTTCAATCACCAGGAGCACCAGGAACAGCGGCGTGACCACCAGCCGCCCGGCTTCGCGGATCCACAGCTTCTGGCCGCGGTAATCCTGGCTAACGGGAAATATTCTCTTGGCGATTCGGATCAGCGGGTTGTGCTCCGTTTGCATTTCTCTATCCTTGTGAAGCAGCAAACGGATCCCGGCAAACAGCAGGAATGCGCCGAAAAGATAGAGCACCCACTCGAAGCGGCTGATGAGCACCGTGCCGAGAGCGATCATCGCTCCGCGCAGCACCAGCGCTCCCAGGATTCCCCAGAACAGCACGCGATGCTGGAACCTCGGCTCGATCCGGAAAGTCTTGAACACCAGCACAAAGACGAAAATGTTATCCACACTGAGGGATTTTTCGATCACATAGCCGGTCAGGAATTGCAGGGCTTTTTCGCTGCCGTAGCTGTGGAAGATCCAATAGTTGAACCCCAGCGAGAGCGCCACCCACACCACGCTCCACTTAGCGGCTTCACGGAGGGAGATGGCATGCGCGCGGCGGTTGAACACGCCAAGGTCGAGCGCGAGGACCAGAAGGACTGCGGCATTAAAGCCGATCCAGAGGGCCACTGTGCCCATGGAGGAAGTGTAGTGCGCGTCGAGCAGCAAAGGGAAGGCCTGAATCACGCGCGGGAACTAATGCCGGGGCGGAACGCCGTTCAGGTTGGAGAGTTCAAGGGTCGCGGTTCGCCCGGCTGCCACACTTACACTCAGGTCCCAGCGGACTCGTGCATCCCCCGCCAGTGCCTCAGTTTCCAGGGTCGAGAGCCAGTAGTCCCCCGGCGCCACACCGGCGAAATGGCCGCGCCCTTCCAGGTCCGTCTCCGTCTTCGCGGCCAGGTAGCAGAGCTCCGCGAGCTCCAGCGTGTGGCGATGCACGCGAGCAATACGGTCATTCAGCATTTTCTTCCAGCGCGATCCGGGATTGATGCTTTCCAACGGTACAAAAATCGTGGAAACGGTGTCCGGATTCTGCGCGATGAAGCGCTTGAGGGTTGCCAGGTAGTCGTCAACCTGTTGCTGATAGCGCTGCGGGTTCTTTTCCTTGTCCGCTTCTTTGTATTTCGGCTGCGGCAGCTTTACCGTGCGGTCACCGGAGTTCTGCTGGAAGTAGGCCTTCTTGAACTCCGGCACGCCGAGCACATCTTCGGGTGTTACCAGGGCAACGAAATCCGGGCCATAAAGCTCCACGGACTCATGCCTTTTCATCCAGTCTTTCAGTTCATCGGAAACCTTCAGTCCGGAGATAAAATCGTTCAACTTGGGGACCGCCTCGCCCTCCTCGGCCTCGCGCTGAATCTCCTCAAAACTCTTTCGCAGCAAATAAAAAGTGTTGGCGCGGACGGGTTCGGGGCGCCCTCCGCTGGGCGACACACGCGCGGTGAAATCGATGGCGCCGGTCTGTTGGCTTTTTGACGCGGGCGCTGCGAGCAAAGCCAGCGCGTACGCGAAGGCAAAAACAAATCCCATTCGCTTCATGCGCACCATCCTAACAGAGCAGCCAAGACGCGGCCGCCACAGTCGCGTGTAAGTTGCCAAACGTGAGAAAGCGTGATTCGCAACAGGCCGTTGGAAAAACTCCGGGAGAATTGCCGGGGAGTATTTAGAAAAGTTGGAAAAGGACTTGTACCTGCAAACTTACTTTCACTGGTTTCCCGCTCGGTCCAATCGCGGGCGTGCATCGCCAGTTCCGCAGAGCTTCCACTGCTTTTTCATCCAGGCCCATGCCCGGGCTCTTGATCACGTGGAAATTCGTCAGCCGGCCGTCTTCCAGCACCACCACTTCCACCAGGACGTCGCCCTGGTACTTGGCCTTCCGCGCTTCGTCGGAATAATCCGGGTGCGGCATATAGGGGCAAGTGATGTTGCTGACGCCGTTTTCACCCGCGCGGTAAATTCCGCCGCCCGTCCCGCCACCCGAGCCGGGTCCCAGACCCCCGCCGCTTCCACTGCCAATCCCGCCACCCGTGCCGGTGCCCATCCCGCCGCCTGAGCCGGGGCCATTGGAATCCGTAATCATCTTGCCCAGCGGGTCTCCCCAGCGATCCATATCCGGGCTCGGGACGCGGAGCGTGTCCGGTCCAATCAATGTAGGCGTAACCTGCAGCCTGGCCGTGGGGTTTCGGATCAGCTGTGGCGGCGTCAGTTGCTGTGCGCTGAACTTGGGCGCTTTGCCCTTGCTCGCCGCGATGGGATTGTGTTCGCCGCCCCCACCGCCGCCGCCCGCGGGCTTATTGCCCGGAGGGAGCTTGGCCGTGTAGGGGGAGATATCCAGCGGCACCATGATGGTCGAATTGCTGGCCGCCGCCGATTTCGCCGCTGTCATTCTCACAATGGACGCGAGCACAACCAGCAGGATGATGCTGCCATGCAATACGAAGCTGACCACCTGCGCGCGGCTGAACACTTCATCCTTGGTCCAGATGTCGCGCACCTTGACGGGCTGGCTGGTTCCCTTGAATGGCGCCATCTTCGGCGGCGCAATCAGGTCGCGTAAGTTCTGGAAGAATGTCTTATAGAAAGGTTTCCATTCCACCTTGATGCCCGGGGAATCGGCGCCACGCAGTGAACCCATGGTGCTGGGCACATTCTTGGGGGCCGAGCGGAACCATTCCTTCAAATTATCGGTGAAACTGGATCCGAATTGATTGTTGACGAAGGGTTGCCCCGCCGCGTTCTTCGGCACCTTGATCGGCCGCTCGGCAAAGAAATCCTTGAGATTCGCGAAAAACCCCTGTGACATCACGTCCTTCTTGACCACCAGACTGGGGACAGACGTTCCCGGGGGCAGATTCACGCCCTGGGGTCGAGGTGACTTCGGGTCAGGACTTGGGATGATTTTCAGCATAATCGGGTCAAGGGGCTGTCTGGCTAAACTTCCGCCTCTTAGTTAGATTCAGGCGCGGCCAATAAGTTGCCACGGCTCCCACGGCTTATCTCTATTTATCCCCCAATTATAACATAGACGTCCGAGCCCTCCCGAAAGTTTCCAAATCGGAATGGCGCCCTAGAAAAGCTGGAAAATCACTTCAATTGTCACGACAATCGCTGCCGGCTTGCCGTTGGGCCCCCAGCCGGGCCTGAATCTCCAACTGCGCACAGCTTCGATGGCCTGCACATCCAGACCCAGCCCAGGGCTGGAGATAACCTCGATCCTGCTGGTCTTCCCGTCCGGCAGCACCACGACGCTCAGGACCACAGAGCCCTGAAATTTCGCTTTTCGTGCCTCGTCGGAATAATCCGGTCGCGGACAATAGACGCACTGGGGTGAGCGAACGCCTTCTCCGTCTCGGTAGACTCTTCGGGCGACGCCTTCCTCGGGATCATCTCCATAGCGGGAGCCATTGCGATTCCCAATCCCGCCGCGCCCCTTTTCTGTTCCCATGCCGGGGCCAGCGCCCGAACCGTTGGAGTCGTAGTCGTAAGGTGACCTTGGATCGCCCCACATCCTGGTGAGGTCCAGTTTCCGGAATTGTTCCGGACCCTCAATCGTTGGATTCTCCTGGTAAATTGCGTTTCGGTTCCGAATTACGGAGGGTGGCACAATTTGTTCCCGCAGTGAGCTGGGCGGTATGTTGCCAGTGGGAATTGGAAGTGGGTTTTGCTCTCCGCCGCTTCCATGGCCCTTGCCTGGCTCCGCGACCGGCTCCTTCTTCGGCATTCTGAGTTCTCCCGGATCCGGCATGAAAACCCGGTGAAAGTTTGCGATAGGTGTGATGGAAGGCGGCATCTGCAAAGCAATCGTCAGGAAGATCACCAATCCCAGCCCGCCATGCACCACCAGTGAAAATGCCTGCGCGTGGCTGTGATGCCCGTCGAACGGCGTCACCTTTCCCCAGATTTCGCCGTTTCTCGCCGCGCCCGCGGTCTTCACCCCGCGCGCCGCGAGGAGATCCGTGATGTTCGAGAACAAAGTTTGCGCGCGTCCTTTACTTTGCAGAAGGACGTGCTTTGAAAATTGCGTTTCGGTGGGGGAATCATCTTTGCTGCGCGGCGAAGCTGAATCTTTTCCGGGGTTCGACATCTTTAAGGTACTCATGATCATTGTGGCGAAAGTCAGATGAAGCGACGCTTTGCAGCTCGTCTTGCGTCACGACGTCAACTTTCGCATCACCTCCAAAAGTGACATCCAGCCGCGTTCGTTGGTAGCATAGAAGCTCCCTTGTTTATGAAAGGTTGCCAACGACTCGATTGAATTGCACAAGTGCCGCCCTTCGCGGCAACAGTTCGGAGAATCGCCCCAGCACATGCCCAGCGACCTGAAGAGCACACTGAATCTCCCGCG
>JBGOTC010000122.1:0-8426 GCA_041476305.1 Terriglobia bacterium | reverse complement strand
AGTGAACATTGCCGACGACAAATACAAGCTTCAAGTTGTTGTGCTCAATCTCCACCGCCAGTTCTTCGGCGAGGGCGTCGATCTCCGGCCAAGGGGATGGTGACGGTTTCGCTGTTTGGAGAGCGGGAGGCGGAGTCGGTGGCTGCTGAGCGGAAATCCCAGAAGGCGTAATGAGGAGGGCAGCAAGGAGGCACGCAATGACAATAGAGATGTGCGTGCGATGCCCAATAGCTCGAAGATGTAATCGCAAAGGCATGCCGGGGGAAATCCTATGCGGGAGATTACCACGCAGTCAGCAATCCTGAAAGCTAACCCGGAGGACGAAACAAATGGAGGCGGAATTGAGAAGGAGCTCGTAGATAACTGGGCGGCTTGCTCGATCCCTGAAGACAATCATTCGTAGTTCTGCTTAACTGATCAAAACAGCAGAAAACTCATTTCAGCATGGGTTTGACTGGCCACCGGGTGTCCATCCTTTTCAGCGGGTTTGAATTTCGAGCGCAAGAGCGTATTCACGGCCGCCGCGTCAAGACCGAAGCCAGCTGATTTGGTGACAAAAATGTCGTCCGCGTAGCCGTCCGGTCGGACTGTAAATCTCATGACAACGATGCCCTCGACCTTTTTCCGGCGGGCTTCATCCGTATACTCTGGACGGGGACACTCGATACACTCAACATTTGTCACTCCATTTTTCCCGGGTTCTTCAATCGGAGTTCCCCCTGGGGGAGGATACGAGAGCGTTGAAGCCACTATTTCCGGATAGGTTAAAGCAACTTCACAATTGAATTCTCTGACGGACTTGAATTCTTCCTTCCGCGTGTGGATCTCCGCGGCCAATTGAAGCCGGCCGTCCTGGATGCGACCAACTCTGGCGGCAACAAATCCATCAGCGTGGGCATGAATCGCCATCCAGTCAACAAGGGCAAAGCTGTGAAGCATGTCACCGGAAATGCGGCTTTCCTTAAAAAGCGAGCGCAAAGTGACCGCATCAATCACGCGTGCATTTCGCGCGTGCCGGACCAGCGAACCGCTCAGTGCATCTCGCAATTCAACGTTCAATTCGGAGACCATCTCTTTTGGGCCCACAGCGCCGACGACAAAGACAGTCCTCAGATTGAGCAGTTCCAGCTGAGGTGCTACGTGTTCCGCAAGGGCGTCGATCTCCGGCCAAGGGGATGGCGCCGGTTTCGCTGTTTGAGGAGAGGGAGGCGGAGTCGGTGGCTGCTGAGCGGAAATGCGGGCAGGCGTAAAGAAGAGGGCGGTGAGAAGGCATGCAGCGACTGGGGAGATTCGTGGGCGAGTTGCGCTGGTTCGGAGATGGATACGCAAGGGCATGCCGGGGGAAATCCTATGCGGGAGACTACCACGCATCCAGCAATCCTGAAAAGCGGGCAGGCCGGGAAGAAACCTCAATCGAACTAAGGCGCGGAAGTTCTGGAGGCGCCGGGTCCCGGCGCCGCAGTCTTGAAACTTTCGAGCGCGGCGGGAAGAGTGGGGAACGTGGGGATGGCTTCGAGCAGGCGCGTGACACCGAGAGCTTCGCGGACGCGGCCCGCGGGACACACGAGACGCAGGCTGCCGCCCTTGCGCGTCAACCCGGTGCACTGGCGCACCAGCGCGCTGATGCCGCTGCTATCAATCTGGATCAGTTCGGTGAGGTCCACGAGTATTTTCTTCCAACCTTCGGCAGCCAGGCGCTGCAGCTCGCGGTCAAAGAGCTCGCTGTTTTCGCCGAGAGTGGCGCGCCCGCGCGGCTGGACAATTACGATATCGCCCTGCTGGCGAGAACTGATTTCAAGCTTCTGATGATCCTTGTCCATGGCGGCTCTGCGGGGAGACTCAACGGATGAGGGCGTCCCAGCACCAAGCATTATACGACGGCGGGGCCGAAGCGCCATCCGGTTCTTGCGGCAAAATCCCCGGGAGCTTCCCGGGACGCGAGCATGCCGCTCGTGATAAGAAACTGGGATTGCGCGGGGGCAGGCTCTTGTGAAGGCTTTGCGGTTACATCGTTGGGACGTGACTCCGAAGGAAGCGCGGAAGATCCAGTTGCGGTTGCGTCAGCGGGTTGAGCTGCGCGATCGGTTGGGGCGGGTGCGGTTGGTGGCCGGCGCGGACCTGGCGTTCCGTTTGCCGGAGCGGAGATCCTGGGAGCGCGGCACGGGGCGGGCGATTGCGGGAGTTGTGGCGTTCACGTTTCCAGAGATGGAGGAAGTGGAGCGCGTGTGGGTGGAGCAGAAGTTGACCTTCCCCTACGTGCCGGGGCTTCTGAGTTTTCGCGAGGTTCCGGCGCTGCTCGCGGCGTTCGGCAAACTGCGGCACCAGCCGGACCTGATCTTTTGCGACGGGCAGGGCTACGCGCACCCGCGGCGATTCGGAATCGCGTGCCACCTGGGCGTGCTGTTGGACCGGCCGACGATCGGCTGCGCGAAATCGCGGCTGATCGGGGAAAGCGCGGAACCCGGCACCAAGGCCGGCGCGTGGAGCGCGCTGCTGGCTCCCGCAGCGCCCGCAGAGGGAGAGCGCATGGGCCAAGAAACAGAGGCGCGGGAGATTATAGGAGCCGTGTTGCGAACGCGGACCGGCGCGCGTCCGATTTACGTTTCGCAGGGGCACCGGATCTCGCTGGCGCGAGCGGTGGAATTCACTTTGGCGGTATCCGACGGATACCGGATTCCACGGCCGACGCGGGAAGCGGACCACTTCGTGGAAGCGGTCAAGCGGGGCGAAGCTCCGCTCCAAAAGCATGGGCGCAGCCGAGAGAGACGGTAGTACCTGTTGCGACCAATACACCAACAGCAAGGGATTGCGTTTCACCAGGATTGCGGCACCCGCTTGTATAATGAATGCGCGCCGACTTGGGCTCCGGCAGACGCCGTGCATCATGAGCCCAAACCAATCCACCAATTTTGAAATTCCGACGGAGACCCGCCTGGAAGAGATCCAGGCGGGGCTAAAGAAGCTGGAGCGCCGGGACTGGTGGCTGTGGGCGATGGCCATCATCGTCATGCTGCTCCTGACGGTGGCAGTGGTATCGCTGAGCTTTCCCGAGTTGTTGCGAGTGGAAGACCCGTTTTTCCAGTTCAGCTTGAACCAGGCAGTGCGCGGGCTTGTGGGTTTGGTGTTGCTTTTCAACACCTACACCATTTACCAGCAGGTGATGATCAAGCGGCTGCGGCGGCAGCTTTCCGGGCAACTGCAAGTGATGGGGCGGCTGAAGGCCCGCGCCGACGAATCACAGCGGCTGGCGACCATTGATCCGCTTACGGGGCTTTATAACCGCCGCTTCGCGGAGCAGCGGCTTTCGGCGGAGGCGGCGCGTTCGCAGCGCCACGGAAATCCGCTGACGGTGATCTCCTTCGACCTTGACCGATTCAAACAGATCAACGACCAGTTCGGGCATCCGGCGGGGGACGAGGTCTTGAAAGAATTCGCGGAGAGATTGAACAGAGCAGTGCGCGTCTCCGACTTTGCGGTGAGGATGGGGGGAGACGAATTCCTGGCGATCCTACCGGAGTGTCCCCTGGACCAAATCCAATCACTTTTCACCCGGCTGGGATCAATTGAAGCCCAGTACGACGGACAAACCATCCCCGTGAAATACTCGGCGGGATGGGTGGGGTACGAACAGGGCGAAACACCCACACAGTTCCTCGAACGCGCGGACCAACTGCTCTACATTAATAAGAGAAGCGGAAAAACGAATGAAGGGGAACCAGCTCCGGAGCCAATTCTGGCGGAGCACAAAAATTAAGGAGGTGAAAACCTGGCGGTCTTCACCTCCCGGGGTGGGGTGTTGCCAGAGAAAAACCGTCCAGCAAAAACCCTCAAGATAGCCGAATCAAGATCTTTCCAAGCAACTTCTAATACTGCGAAATATCACAGGCGAGAAACGCTGTCAAGCGCCGAGAAACTTCGTCCGCGATGGTCCGGATTCCGATCGCGGCAGAACGCGGGCGTGCTCCCCTTCGAGATCCAGCAGATCTCGCACAAGGTGCGCAAGACTGTGGGGATCATATGGCTTGTGGAGGATCACGCCGCCATGTTCCATCACGCAGGCGCGCGCCGCGTTATCGGCGGCGCTACCGGTGGTGAAGATGACTGGGAGTTCGGGCCGCAGAGCGTGAATGCGGGCGGCGGCTTCGCATCCGCCCAGCCGCGGCATGGTTAGGTCAAGGACAACGAGGGAGATATCCTGAGCGCGTTCCTGAAATACGCGGACGGCTTCTTCTCCATCGGCAACTTGCAAGACGTGATACCCGAGATCTGTGAGAGCCGTGTGGACCATGTCACGGATGCCATCATGGTCTTCCGCGATGAGGATTGTTTCCGCGCCTCCGCGCAACTCCTGTGGAGCTGGCACCGGGGTCAGGCCAGCGGCGACCTGAGCCTTCGCCGCCGCGGGAAGAAGAATCCTGAACGTACTGCCCTTGCCCGGCTCACTTTCCACGGAGACGAGGCCATCATGCTGGTGGACAATGCCGAAGACAGTGGCCAGCCCCAAGCCAGTCCCTTTGCCCGGCTCCTTGGTGGTAAAGAACGGATCGAAGATATGTTCGATTGTGGCGGAGCCAATGCCGGTGCCCGTGTCAGTAACCGTCAGTTCGACATGCAAGCCGGGCGAAAGACCGGGGGTGGCGCGGCTGGCATGATGGCTCAAGTCAATGTTCCGCGTTCCGATGATCAAACTGCCGCCCTCCGGCATGGCGTCGCGCGCGTTGAGGCAGAGGTTCATCAAGACCTGCTCGATTTGAGATGAGTCGGCGCGGACGTTGGCCAGGTCAACGGCCAAGAGAGTTTCGATCTCGATGTTCTTACTGATGACTTTCTCGAGCAGGCTCAAGACATCCGTGACGACGGTATTGAGAACTACATTCTGTGGTTCCAGAATCTGACGACGGGCAAAGGCCAACAACTGCCGGGTGAGCCCGGCGGCTCGTTTTGCCTGACTGTGGATCTTGTTGAAGTAACCCGCAAGACGGGCGTCTCCCTTGGCCTGTTCACCGCCAAGCTCGGCCCAACCCATGACCGCGCCGATGACGTTGTTGAAGTCGTGGGCGATGCCGCCGGCGAGCTGGCCGATGGCCTCAAATTTCTGGGCGTGGTGGAGCTGTTTTTCCAGGGCGCGCTGCTCCGTGACGTCTTCGACAAAGATTTCCAGGCCTTGGAGGGCGCCGGTCTTGTCGGAAACACCGTGGACGCTGAGGCAGGCGACAATCCGCGAGCCGTCCTTGCGCTTCCATTCCACTTCCAATCCACTCACGCGCCCGGTCTTTGTGTATTCATCAATTACGCGGGCGTGATCCTCAACATGGAGGTAGACGGCAAGGGGGGACAGACCGACAAGTTCATCCTTGGATTCATAGCCAAGCATGCGGACAAGCGCGGCATTGACCTGAAGGAAGCGTCCGGGAACAGAGGCACTGCAGATGCCAAAAGTGGCATTCTCGACCAGCTCGCGAAAGTGCCGCTCCGAATTTCTCAGCGACTCTTCGACTCGCAGGCGCTCGACGCGCCAAGCCTGGTCGCAGATTGCACAATCCACGGCCTGTGCGAGGCGAGCAAGCTGGTCCTTCAAGACATAGCTGGAGACGCCCTGTTGGATACAGGAAATGGCTTCCTCGTCGCCCAGAGCCTCCGTGATCAGCAAGCAGGGAATGCCAATTCCCGATTGGCGCAATAGTTGGAAGGCATCCATCCCGGACCAGCCCGGGATCCGGTAGGCTGCGATGACAGCGTCATAGGCCTGGGCATTCAATCGGGCCAGAAAATCCGTTGGGCAATCAACAACGTGCGCGTGGACGGAGTAGCCGCCCTCTCGAAGGGCGTTCATGCAGCGTTCAGCGCTGGATGTATCGTGCTCGACGATGAGCACGTGGAGCTCACCCTTGCCTGGCTCAAGACACAGAAGTTGTTTTCCCATGAAAGGATCCGATTTCCGTTCCGCAGATAAATCGCCGCCAGTGAGTGCTCCGTGGGCGGTGAAGTCTCCGGCGGCCGGACATCAAATATGCGTACTTATCGATGCTCTCCGACAACGACCTGGTCCCGCCCGCGGTGCTTCGCAATGTAGAGATGGCTATCCGCCGCAGCAAGCAGGTCTCCGACGGTTGAACCGTGTACCGGATAAGCGGCGACACCCATCGAGACGGTGACCGGCTCCAAAATGTTGTGACCCCGACCGAGATGCAGGCGCAAGACCTCCTCCCGCAGTTGTTCGGCGCGTTTCGAGGCAATTTCAAGGGGAGCCTCGGGAAGAATCACCAGGAACTCCTCGCCACCATAACGGCAGGCAATGTCCTCGCCCCGGATGCGCGCCCGCAAGAGCCTGCCCATGGCGCGGAGCAGGGCATCCCCGGCCGCGTGACCATGGGTGTCGTTAAAAACTTTGAAGTGATCCAGGTCAAGCATGATCAAGCTGAGGGGACGGCGGGCGCGCATGGCGCGATGAACCTCGCGGTCCAAGGCCTCCTCAAGGTACCGGCGATTGAACAGACCGGTGAGGGGGTCGCGAATGGACTGCACCCGCAAATCCTCACGGATAGTCAAGCTGGTCAAGGCTCTGCCGAGATGTTCGGTGAAGACTTCGGCGCGCCGCCGAAATTCTGTTTTGAATTGCGATGAAGGAATCCCATTCTCCGTGAGATCCGTGACTTGGAATTCGATGAGTCCCTGGACTTCGCCTTGCCCCAGGATCGGGACGCAAAGCGATTTCGAGGTGCTGCCAGAGATTCTGTGGGCACAAGTCGGGCCCGACTCGAAATTGTCGGATGGGCCACCGGTACACAGCGCCAAACAACTCTCAGAGGAAAATGACCGGGGGGGCGGCGCTTGCTGCCCCCAGGATGCGACTGCTTCAAGCCTGCCATTTTCATGACGCAGCAGGCGCAAGACGCCGGAATCCTTGCTGAAGAGCCTTCCAGCGAAATGACCTAGGACGTCATAGGCCTGGAGTGGATCCGCACATAGCTGGAGCATGTCTTCCAATTCGCCAAGCACATCAAGATCCGATTCGCGTTGAGCAAGATCGCCGTCGCGTTCGGCCAAGGCGGAATTTGCCGCCCGCGCGGCGTGTTCAGAGATCTGGCGGACGGAGGCATCGCGCATGACTCCCACACAGCCGCGAAAACGCTGCGCAGCGGAATTGCAGGGTGAGATGGTCAGATCGAAGGTGGTCTCCTTCCCGGCAATGCTGAATTCGCCGGTTTCAGGGCGTCCGGTTACCTGCATCCGGCGATGCGGGCAATTCTCCGGCGGGGAGTGCGTGCCATGAAGGACCTCGTAACACGTGTGACCCAGGATCCCCGTTGCATCCTCACCCAGCAGATGTTTTGCCGCGTGATTCATGCGCTGGATGCGGCAGTGCTCGTCCATGACAATAATCGGATCCTGGATCCCCTCGAATGCGGATTCCAAACTTGGGATCTCCGGCGCCAAGTGTGTTGGCACCCCGGCGGGAACACTCAGTTGTCCCTCGCGATGGAGGGCGGTGCGGACGGCATCCGGCAGCCGGTCAAGGTGGCCCTTCAGGACGCAATCCTGAACACCCTGTTTGAGACACTCCTGAGCGAAGTCATCCGTCATTTTCTCCGTGACAAACAGGAGTGGCGTGAGAGGGCTTTGTTGCTTGACCAAGCGCAAAGCATCCAAGCCGGTCCAGCCTTGGAGAAGATAATCTGAGAGAACAACGTCGTATTGGGCCTGGCTAAGACGAGCAGCAAGGTGATCGGCCGATGAAACCAGGTCTCTGGTGACCCGGAAGCCCCCGCGCTCGAGCGCGCGCAAGTTCATTTCGGCGTCGAAGGGGCTCTCGTCCACCATCAAGACGCGCAAAGCTGATGATTCCACTCACGTAATCCAGGCGGAAATGACAGGCCCGTGAACAGCGGGCTCTCGGAAGGGGGGTATTCAGTTTGGACTCTTGGCGGGGAATGTCAATCCCCCACTCAAGGTAGGTACCCTGTGTAGTACCTAATCGGACATTGAAGCTGGTTAGTGTTTGGGATCCTTGATTTCAACGTGATGCCTGTCGAGGAGCTCGCCGGTGGCATGGTCAACGGCGACCAGGGCGAGCTGATAATTAATCTGCGCGGTCACGAGGCTTTGTTCGGCGCTGGCCAGCTCCGTTTGTGTGTTCAGAAGGACGAAAAGGGTTTCCGCGCCGAGGTCATACTTGCGCTGCTCGGCCTCGAGGTTCTTCAGGGCGAGGTCACGCGAAATTTTGGCGGCGGCCATGGAGAGCTTGGCCTGTTCCAGTTGGTGAATGGCGTTCCGCGCTTCCAGTTCGATGTTCTGGATGCTCTGCCGCTGCGAGTAAAGGTCGCGGCGCTTGTTCACTTCGCTGGTGCCCAGGCTGGCCTCCGCGGATCGATTGCGGATGGGGAGATTGAGCTGAAGACTGAAACCGTACGTCGGGAATATGAATT
>JBGOTC010000121.1:0-8430 GCA_041476305.1 Terriglobia bacterium | reverse complement strand
CTGCGCGAAGGTGAGATTTTTCGGGAGCGAGTAGGCGTCCGTTTGCGAGACGAGCGCGAATTCGGCGTAGGTCCCGGTGGCGCTGCCGGCGAGGTAAACACGGTCACCAGATTTAAAGCGCGTAACAGTTGCGCCGACGGAATCCACTTCACCGGCGCCGTCAACTCCCGGAGTGTAAGGGAGCGCGGGCTTGCGGGCGTAATTTCCGGAGCGCATGTAAGTGTCCGCGGGATTGACGCCCGCGGCGCGGACGCGGACGAGGAGCTGGCCCGGGCCGGGAGAGGGTTTTGCGGCGTCCTCGAGTTTGAGGACTTCGGGGGCGCCGAATTCGCGGACGATGATGGCTTTCATTATTTATCTCCGGAAAAACTCGTTACCGCAGAGGCTAAAGCCTCTTAGTCACAAACAGCTAACGGCACGACTGAAGCCTGCCTGCCGGTAGGCAGGTCGTGCCCTCCCTAGCAATTCAATTACGCGCTGGTGGAGCGCTCGGTGATGAGATTCGCGGTCATGGTGATTTCGGCTTTGAGCAGGCGCGAGATGGGGCAGCCGGTTTCCGCGTTGCGGGCGGCGGCGTCAAAGGCGGCCTTGTCGGCTCCGGGAACGCGCGCGCTGACGTCGAGATGAATCCTGGTGATCGTCCAGCCGGCATCGAGTTTTTCGAGAGTGAGCGATGCGGTGGTTTCGAGGCTCTCGGCGGTCATGCCCGCGGCACCGAGCTGGCCGGAGAGGGCCATGGTGAAGCATCCGGCGTGAGCGGCGGCGATGAGCTCTTCGGGATTTGTGCCCTTGCCATTTTCGAAGCGCGTGGAAAAAGAATACTGGGTGTTGTTCAGCACTCCGCTTTCGGTGGAGATGTTGCCCTTGCCTTCCTTGAGATTGCCCTTCCAGATTGCCGATGCTTTGCGGATCATTTTCGTTTCTCCTTTATGCGTTGCCGTGAACAATTGGATGTTCGATGGATGCACATGGCTGCAAGAAATCTTGGCCGCGCGAGTGAGTGAATTTCATGCGGTCCTAAACGTTCAGCGTGAGAGAGGTTGTGGGGACAAAGTTGCCTTCGGGAGCGGGAGGCAAATCCGGCACGGGCGTGGTGCGGACGACGGGATGATAGAGAGTGTCGCGCTCGACGGGAGTGCGTCCGGCGGCGCGGATGAGCCGCTCGAGCTCGGAGCGCGGAGTGAACTGCGCGGTGGTGGCTCCGGCATCGTGATAGATTTTTTCCTCGACGATGGTGCCGTCCAAATCGTCGGCGCCAAAGCGCAGGGCGATTTGCGCGATGCTCGGGGTGAGCATGACCCAGTAAGCCTTGATGTGATCGAAATTATCGAGCAGCAGGCGCGAAACGGCAATCGCGCGGAGGTCATCAAAGCCGGTGGTTTTCGGGAGATGCGCGAGGGCGGTGTTTTCCGGATGAAACGCGAGGGGGATGAAAGCCACGAAGCCGTGCGTTTCGTCCTGCAGCTCACGGAGGAGAAGGAGATGCTCGACGCGCTCCTCTTCGTTTTCGATGTGGCCGTAGAGCATGGTGGCGTTGGAGCGCAGACCGATTTCGTGAGCGGTGCGCGCGATATCCAGCCACTGGCGGCCGGAGGTCTTGTGATCGCAGATGACGCGGCGGACGCGCGGGTTGAAGATTTCCGCGCCGCCGCCGGGGAGCGAATCCACTCCCGCTGACTTCAGGGCGAGAAGAGTATCGCGGATGTTGAGTTTCGCGATGCGCGAGAAATAGCCGACCTCCACCATGGTGAAGGCTTTCAGATGAATGGTGGGGCAGCGCTGCTTGAGCCCGCGGATCAGGTCGAGGAAGTATTCAAAGGGCAGATCGGGATGCAGGCCGCCGACCATGTGGAACTCGGTGGCTCCTGCGCGGAGGCCTTCCGCGGCGCGCTCCCAGATTTCATCGAGGGCGTAGGTGTAGGCGCCGGGGGCGTGGGGGTCGCGTCCAAAGGCGCAGAGTTTGCAGTGGGCAACACAGACGTTCGTGGGATTGATGTGGCGATTCACGTTGAAATAGCAGATGTCGCCGTGGCGCGCTTCGCGGACGTGATTCGCCAGCCAGCCGACGGCGAGAAGGTCGGGCGAGCGATAGAGAGTGATACCGTCGGCGGCGCTGAGGCGAACTCCGGCAAGAACTTTTTCGGCGATGGGCTGAAGGCGGGAGTCGGAGATGTGAAGGTCGGACATGATCGGTTGAGCGAGACTAGCCCAGAGACACCCAAACAGCCGTACCCCAGAACAAAAAGAAGACAACACTAATATAGCCGTTTACGGCGAAAAACGCAGCATTGAGGCGGCTGAGATCGGTGGCGGAGACGAGCGAATGCTCCCAGAGAAGCATGGCGGCCACAACGGCGATGCCCGCCCAGGCAGGCCAGGGCAAATGGAAGGCTGCGGCGAGCCAGGCGAGCATTCCGATCATGACCACGTGCATGGCGCGGGCGATGGTGAGGGCGCGGGAGATGCCGACGCGGCGGGGGATGCTGTAAAGCCCGGCGCGGCGGTCGAAATCAACATCCTGGCAGGCGTAGAGGACGTCGAAGCCGGCGACCCAGAGAGTGACCGCGGCGCAGAGGATGAGGATGCGCGGGTCGAGCGAGCCGGCAATGGCGATCCACGCGGCGGCGGGGGAAATTCCAAGACAAAAACCGAGAACAATGTGCGACCAGGAGGTGAAGCGCTTGGTGTACGAGTAGAAAAAGAGGATGGCGAGCGCGACCGGAGAAAGTTCGAGCGCGAGCGTGTTGAGGCGCCACGCGGCGACGACAAGCAGCGCGGCGGCGAGAAACGTGAAGGCCCAGGCAAAGGCGGGGGAGAGGGCTCCGGTGACGAGCGCACGGTTTTGCGTGCGCGGATTTTCACGGTCGAAGCGCAGGTCGGCGATGCGGTTGATGGTCATGGCGAAGGAGCGCGCGCCGACCATGGCGGCAACGATCCACGCGAATTGCTGCCCGGTGGGCCAGGCCGGGGCTCCAGTTGCGGCGTGCAAGGTGCGCGCAGCAAGGAGCGCGGCGGTGAGAGCGAAGGGGAGAGCGAAAATGGAGTGCTCGAACTTGATCATTTCGAGCACGGTGCGGATGCGATTCATTGGAGAATTCTCTTACGCTTCGCGGGCGCGGCTCTTGGCCTGGCCTTCCCAGCGGAATTGCTGCTCCTGGGGGAGGCCGAGCTGGGCGAGCGCGCGGCAGACGAACTGTTCGACCAGATCGCTGATGTTCTGTGGCGCAAAATAAAAAGCCGGGACCACGGGCATGATGACGGCTCCGGCATTTTGCGCGCGCAACATATTTTCGAGATGCACGCGGCTGAGAGGCGTTTCGCGGAGACAGAGGACGAGCGGGCGCCGCTCTTTGAGACAAACATCGGCGGCGCGCGCGAGAAGGTCTTCACTGGTGCCGTTGGCGATGGAGGCGAGCGTGCCGGCGGAGCAAGGGATGATGACCATGCCGTCCACGGGCGCGCTACCGGAGGCGATGGAGGCGCCGATGTCGCGGATGCTGAGCGATTCGATTTTTTGCGCGCGGGTGCCGGAGAGAAGCGCGGGAAGCTGCTTCGCGTCGGCGGTGGCGATGCCGAGTTCCTGGGCGAGGAGGCGCTGGCCGGCCTCGGTGACGACGAGGTGCACGCGGGAGACGCGCTCATCGGCTTCGAGGATGCGAAGCGCGCTGCGGGCGAGAGCGGCTCCCGATGCGCCGGTGACACCGACAGTGATGACCTTGCCCAAGTGTGGCTCCTTGGAAATTTCCGCGGGGAGCAGAGAGATTCAGTCTAGGCGGGCGGTTTCGACAAAGTCAAGGATGCGGGGCGAATGCTAGAATGCATGTCCCTGGAGGCGCGGCATGATGGAACAAGATCCGGTGGCGGTGGTGCTGGACTTCATGAATCGGGTTAATTCTGGAAATGTAGATGCGATTTGCGCGGCGATGACGGAAGACCACGTTTTCCGCGACGCGCTGGGGACAAAGTTCACGGGGCGCGAAATGATGCGAGCGGGATGGACGGCGTACCACAAGATGATCCCGGACTATGCCGTTTCGCACGAGGAGATCCTGGCGAACGGCGCGACGGTGGTGGTGATCGGGACGGCGCGGGGAACCTATGCGCCCGAGGGAAATCTGAAGAAGGAGAATTTCTGGGAAATTCCAGCGGCGTGGAAGGCGGTGGTCCGCGGCGGACTGGTTGCCTACTGGCAAGTGTTCGCGGATAACCAGCCGGTGCGGAAGCTGATGGGGGACCCGACACCTTAGGGCGGAAATCTCAGCGATGAACCATCAAGACCTCACTCGAATCCTGGAGCAGGTGCGCAGCGGAAAGCTGGGCGTGGAGAAGGCGCTCGCGCGGCTGAAGCAAATGCCGTTTGAGGACCTGGGATTCGCGAAGATCGATCACCACCGGGCGCTGCGACAGGGATTTGCGGAGGTGGTGTTCGCGCGGGGAAAAACACCGGGGCAAGTGGCAGGGATTGTGCGGGGGTTGCTGCGTCCTTCGGGAGGGCGCCACAGCGTGCTGGTGACGCGGGCAGACCGCGCGGCGTTCGCGGCGGTGCGGCGAATTGCGCGAGGCGCGAAATATTTTCCACTCTCCGGAGCGATTACGATTGAGCGGCAGGCGCGTGTGACAGGGAAAGGGCTGGTGCTGATTGTGTCGGCGGGGACGAGCGACATTCCGGTGGCGGAAGAGGCACTGGTGACCTGTCGGGTGATGGGCAACCGCGCTGAGGCGATTTATGACGTGGGGGTGGCGGGGCTGCACCGGTTGCTGGAGCACCGCGCGCGGATGAGCGAGGCGCGGGTGATTATCTGCGTGGCGGGAATGGAAGGCGCGCTGCCGAGCGTGGTGGCGGGACTGGTGGGAATCCCGGTGATTGCCGTGCCGACGAGCGTGGGATACGGCGCGAGTTTTGGAGGAGTGGCGGCGCTGCTCGGGATGCTGAACAGTTGCGCTTCAAATGTGAGCGTGGTGAATATTGATAACGGATTTGGCGCGGGCTGCGTGGCGAGCGTGATTAATCACCTGTGATGGCTCGAGGACACAAGGTTTATCAACACGCCAGTGCCAGAGCGGCTTGATCCGGCATGTCTTTGAATTTGGCGAAGCAAGAATCTCACTCAACAGAGACGCCTTTCAGAAACTTTACATAGTCTAACTTTCCATTTGCCAATATTGAATCTGCGGAATCCAAGAGAACCACATAAAAAAGCGTTCCTGTGACGCGATGCAGGCGTTCAATCGGATGGAAGGCTTGTGTTTGGCCACTGGTTGGTTGGGGCGGTGCATTCGGCTGTTCAAAGAGGAGGCCAGGGTGCTGGGGAGCGCTCCGCTGGAAGACAGTAATAATGGCGTGACCATCGCCGTCCGCGTGGTAAAGACCCGCCTTCACACCCTCAAAGGACACACAGTCCTGAACCGGACATGCAGTGACACTGATTGGCTTGGGGGACGCCTCCCTGAGGATGGACATGGCAAACTCCATGATCGTTTCCCCCTCCTTGGGAGTACGAACCAAAATGAGAATACTAGGCGAAAGTCCACCGGTCTTCCCCTTGTAAGGGCCAGTCGTAAACGTGAAAATGCCGGTTTGATTTTTCACGTCAGGCGCGACCACGCGCCAGTCATTCATTAATGTAAATTGAATTCCGAACATGGAACTTGTCACCTGGATCGCAGAATTCAAGTTCTCGGCGGACCAAATCTGACTTGCTGGATAAGTCTGTGCAGGATCAGGCATAACGAAACGCTTTCGCGCGATGTCCATCAGAGATTCACGAAAATCAGAATGGTCTGCTCCCAGCGTTTTCAGGTTATCTCCTGCGCGGAGCGCATGTGCCGGCATATTCGTGATATTGGCGCAGTAAAGGTAGTCGTCCCAGAACCCAGGAGACAAAGAATTCCACTGCCTGGAGCTTTCAAGGGCTAGCAGGCGGGTCATCCCCTTATTTGATTCAAGAGTCTGACACTGAAAAATTCCCAGAAACCATTGAGGGCGGTAATCACCGGGCGAGAGTTTTTCTGCTCTTGCCAGGGAGTCCATGGCCGCTTGCTGGGAACCTTCGATATCAAGGTTGTAGGCATATCGGGCGACAAGACCAGTAAACAGAAGGAGTTCTTCGTTGTCCGGCGCGGACTTGAGGGCGATTTTCAGTTTTTCAAGGCTTGCGCTTACGAGAAAAGTGACATCGTTCTTTGGTCGTGCGAACGTCCACGGATCGTGCCATTCACGGACCATGTCCTCCAGCATGCCTATGTCTGAATACGCCTTGAGCACAGCGGGGTCCTGAGGAAGCTTTTCAGTGTGAATGTCCTTGAGATGCGCAGCTGTGGGTGTTGCCATCAGAAGCGCTGCAATCAGCACGATCCAAATGCGGAGTCTCGACATGATTGATCCTTCCCTGCACAAATTCAATTGATGATCAACTCCTGCGTACGAACTCAACCGAATCACTGCAACTCCCTAGGTCTCAAGCGCGGCGGCGAGAGATTCCGCGAGCGCGGATTCCTGCTCGGGGAAGACCGTCCGCAGATCAAGGATGAGACGGTCGTCTTCGACGCGCGCGATGACGGGAATCCCGCGCGGGGCGCGGCGCAGGCGAGCCTCCAGTTCGGCGGGAGAAAAGCGCGGGCTGTGGATGGCGATGACGCGCGTGGCGAGCGGCTGGCCGGGAGTGGACCCGCCGCCGACAACGGATTCGGAATCTCTCAATTCAAATTGCCCGGCGGCGAGCGGAAGCAATCCCTTCAATTTTTCCAGAAACAGTTCAGAGCGGCGGACAATTTCCGCAGCGTCCATCCGGATCATGCGCAAGGCGGGGATGGCGGCGAGGCCATCGGGCGCCGACCCCCGCAAGTAAGCGAGAAGCGTGAACTCGAGCGCGGCGATGGTGAGTTTATCCACGCGCAGGGCACGGAACATCGGGTGGCGGCGGATGCGCTGAACGAGGTCGCGGCTTCCGGCGATGACGCCGGCTTGCGGGCCACCCAGCAATTTATCCCCACTAAAAGAGACGAGAGAGACCCCCGCAGAGAGGCTGGCGCGAACGACAGGCTCGGCGATGCCGGCCGATGACAAATCCACGAAGCAACCGGAGCCGAGGTCTTCATAGAGCGGCAAGGAGGCGCGGCGGCCGAGATCAATCAACTCGGCGAGAGAGGGCTGAGCAGTGAAACCTTCCACGCGGAAATTCGAGCGGTGGACGCGGAGGAGAAGGCGGGTGCGATCCGTGATGGCGCGCTCGTAATCGGCGAGGCGAGTGCGATTGGTGGTGCCGACTTCGCGGAGGACGGCTCCGCTTTCGGCCATGATGTCGGGGATGCGGAAGCCGTCGCCGATTTCGATGAGCTCACCGCGCGAGACGATGACTTCCCCGCCGCGGGCGAGGGCGGCGAGGACCAGAAAAACGGCGGCGGCGTTGTTGTTGACGACGATGACCGCCTCCGCGCCGGTGAGGCGCGCGAGAAGGCGCGCGGTGTGGACGTCGCGCGTGCCGCGGGCACCGGTTTCTAGATCGTATTCGAGGTTTGAGTATTGAGTGGCGGCAGCGCGGATGCGGTCGAAGGCTTCCACCGGGAGGGGCGCACGGCCGAGGTTGGTGTGCAGGACGACTCCCGTGGCATTGATAACCGGGCGCAGGGATGGCGCGAGCAACTGGGAGATGCCGGAGACCACTCGCGCGACAAGCGCGGCGGGAGAGAGGTCCGGGGCAGGCGCGGCGGGCTGCGTGGAGATCTCGGCGCGCAGGCTTTCCAGGACGGAGCGCGTGACTTCCACTACCAGGGCGCGGCCGACCCGCGCGGCACATTCGGCCAATTGAGAAGCGGCGAGCAGCTCGTCCACGGAGGGAATGCGGCGGAGGAGGTCACTCGCGAGCGCGGGATTGGCGGCAGGCTTCATGGAGGCGCTATTTCAGCACAGCGGGGGGCGCGCGGCAATGATTGAGGAGGCGCTCTGGGGCGCGGGGTGCCCGTTGGGGCAAGCAGTACCGTGGTTTGATTGACGCCCCGCATATGCGCCGATAGGCTGAAATGCCCCCAATCGGGCGTCCCATGGCGACCACTGACGAAGACCTCTCGCAGCTTGAGAAGGACATCCGGCAATTAAAGATCGAGTACGAACAGTACTTCGGCGGGGGAAGGTCGCGCACGCCCGCGGACATCGAGTGGCGCATCGAGCAGATCATCAAGAAGTATGGCGAGCGCGGGGGGAATATGACCTTCGGCCAGCGCTTCCGTTACAGCGGTCTGGCGCAAACGCACGCGAGATTCCGGGAGGTGTTCCGCAAACGGCTGAAGCAGAAGGAAGAGGGGACAGTGGTTCGGCACTTCGGTGCCGCGGCGAAAGCCATTGAAGCGGAGCGGAAAGGCTCCAAGAAAGCGCCGAGAGTCGCAGAGGGGTCACGCACTTCCGTCCTGCTTTCGGAGCCGGAACGGGAGATG